>QNYL01000252.1 GCA_003973375.1 Flavobacteriia bacterium | reverse complement strand
TTTAATTCATAAATATCTCTCGACTGCGCTCGAGATGACAGAAATATTCGTTTTTATGATTGTAATAATAAATTTGTTAGACTGTTTTGTATTAGTTCAAGCTTGCCTGCCAAAGGTAGGCACAGTCGAGAACTATGCTTTATCTTCAAACTTTTTTAACCTCATCTTTTCCCCGTCAAAAACAGCATAGGTGAAATGGTTTACCCAGTCGCCGGTATTGATGTAGGTACTGTTCTTTCCAACCTGTATTTCCATAGGATAATGACGGTGCCCAAAAACAAAAAAATTATAATGTTTTGTTTCGAGTTTTCTTTTGGCATATTGTACCAGCCATTCCTTATCCTCCCCAAGAAATTTTACATCTTCTTCTCCGGAGATCAGTTTGTTTTTGGTAGACAGATATTGTGCCAGACGCATCCCGATATCAGGATGCAGCCATTTATACAGCCATTTTGCAAATGGATTGGTAAACACCTTTTTCATTCGTTTATAGCCTTTATCACCGGGTCCCAGACCATCGCCATGACCGATCAGGAAACTCTTATCGTTAAAAATAAATTCTTTCGGTTGATCATAAATGGGAATATTGAGTTCTGTTTCAAAATAATCCCGCATCCACAAATCGTGATTTCCGATAAAGAAATAAACAGGAATTCCACTGTCTCTGATCTCGGCAAGTTTACCCAAAACACGGATAAATCCTTTTGGAACAACTGTTTTGTATTCAAACCAGAAATCGAATAAATCTCCCAGTAAAAAGATGACTTCCGCATCAGCTTTTACCTGATCCAGCCAAAGAATAAATTTTTTTTCCCGCACCAGGCTTTCAGCTCTTGTTGGAGCTCCAAAATGCTGATCGGAAGCAAAATAGATTTTTTTGTTTTTGTTCATCAAAATATTTTCACTGGTTTTCACTTTCGTGGAAAATGATTTCTTTAATTTATTCTATTCCTGGTCGCTGGCAAACCATTCGGCATAAGAGTTTGCAGTTTCATATAATTTTAAGGAATGTAAACTTACTTTTGAGGGTAAATGCACCTTGATCCTTTCTGCAAAATCGAACAACATATTTTCACTTGTGGGCTGATAAGGCACCAGAATGATCCGGTGTGCATTGTCTTTAATCGTATTGGCAAGTTCTTTATGTGCTGAATTGCCATTAAACACCACCGAATGATCAAAAACATCTACAATTTCTTTCTTTACGATCCGTTTAAGATCGCCAAAGTCCATAACCATCCCGTTTTTCGGATTTTCAGGATCTTCAACAGGTGTTCCTATCACGGTAACATAAAGGTGATAACTGTGTCCGTGAATATTTTTACATTTCCCGTCATATCCGTAAAGTGCATGTGCCGATTCGAAATCGAAGTGTTTGGTAATTCTTATTTTTTTCATCGTATTATTTTTCAACCACCCCACTCAGTTTTCAACTGAGTACCCCTCCATCAAAGGAGGGGAATAGGGCTTTTTTTCTCTTTTTATAGGTCTGTTACCCGATGATACGGAAGTAAACCTTAAAAAGCAGTGTTTTTTAAATAACTTTTAATTCTTTTCCAACCTTGATAAAAGCAGCAATAGCTTTATCGAGGTGTTCTTTTTCGTGTGCTGCACTCAGCTGTACCCTGATCCTTGCTTTTTCTTTAGGAACTACAGGATAAAAGAACCCGATCACATAGATTCCTTCTTCCAAAAGCATATCGGCCATTTGCTGAGATAATTTGGCATCGTATAGCATAACCGGAACAATAGCCGCATCTGCACCTACCAAGTCAAAACCTGCAGCTTCCATTTTACTGCGGAAATAATTGGTGTTTTCTTCCAGTTTATCCCGTAAAGAGGTGTCTTTATCGATCATTTCAAAAACCTTTAAAGAGCCTCCCACAATGGCAGGGGCTAAAGAATTGGAAAATAAATACGGACGGGATCTCTGGCGCAGGATCTCGATGATCTCCTTTTTCCCGGTAGTATAACCTCCCATAGCTCCCCCAAGGGCTTTACCAAGAGTTCCGGTGATAATATCTACCCGGCCCATCACATTTTTCAATTCAACGGTTCCTCTTCCGGTTTTTCCGATAAATCCTGCCGCATGGCATTCATCCACCATAACCATGGCATCATATTTATCGGCCAGATCGCATATTTTATCCAGCTGCGCCACAATTCCATCCATGGAAAAAACACCATCGGTTACAATGATCTTAAAACGATGATTCTGCTTGTTGGCTTCTATGAGTTGTTTTTCCAGATCGGCCATATTGTTGTTCTCATAACGGTATCTGGCAGCCTTACATAGACGTACCCCGTCAATGATCGACGCATGGTTCAGTGAATCAGAAATGATCGCATCTTCTTTGCTCAGTAAAGGCTCAAAAACCCCGCCGTTGGCATCAAAAGCTGCAGCGTATAGAATAGTGTCTTCGGTTTGGTAGAAATCTGCGATCTTTTGCTCTAATTTTTTATGGATATCCTGCGTTCCACAAATAAATCTAACGGAAGACATTCCGTAACCATGCTGATCCATAGTATCTTTGGCAGCCTGAATTACTTCGGGGTTATTGGATAAGCCCAGATAGTTGTTGGCACAAAAATTAATCACTTCCTCACCGGTAGAGATTTTGATCACGGCATCCTGTGAAGAGGTAATGATCCTTTCTTTTTTATACAAGCCTGCATCTTTGATAGAAGAGAGTTCGTTTTGCAAGTGTTCTTTTATTTTTCCGTACATAATTTTTAATTTAAGTATTACAAAAGTAAGGAAATCCCACGATTTAAATTTTGAGATTAAGCAATTAAAATTTGTATCTGTTATTTAAACACTTATCCGTAATAATTAACTGATTAGCAAATTAAACAATTGAAAAATTAAAAAGAATTTTTTTAGGACAATGTTCATCCCAAAACCTAAGTTTTTTAAAACTCTGAAGGGTTGATATTGTAAATTTTTTTTCTTCGTAACCATTATCAATATTGATTCAAAATGATTTCTAGGCGAACCCGCCTGGCCGCAGTGTTAATGTCAATTAGTTAAGGAATCAAAATTCTCATTCAATGATTTTTCACCATAACCCTAAAGGGAAAATCATTGAATAATTCGTTTTTTTGGCTCCCCTGCTACGCCAGCAGGCGAGCTTTAGGGCAAGGGGAAGAACAAAAAAACTTAACTTATTGACATTGGACCGCAGTGTTAGGTCACAATTCACATATTAAAACCTAA
>QNYL01000108.1 GCA_003973375.1 Flavobacteriia bacterium | reverse complement strand
TGTACTGAGATTTGAATGACTGAGATCAACCAAAAGTGGATGGGTGCAGTAAACCTAGTGTAGAATACGTGCTTTATGAATGATTGTGCAGTTTCAGTCAGTTTTGTACAAAAAGGTTTTATCTTCTCTGATAATCTTTCTGTTTCAG
This sequence comes from Flavobacteriia bacterium, assembly GCA_003973375.1. Taxonomy (GTDB): domain Bacteria; phylum Bacteroidota; class Bacteroidia; order Flavobacteriales; family Flavobacteriaceae; genus Namhaeicola. The sequence goes on along the minus strand of QNYL01000108.1, from coordinate 3,078 downwards.
ATCACCATAACTGACAATGACTTGATAGAAAAGTCAAACCTCAATCGACAGTTTCTCTTCAGGTCACACCACATACAGGTACAGTTATACAAACTTGGGGTATAATTTACAATTAATTTACAGTTACACTCCAGACTTTTTGATGTGAATAAAATGGCAGAAGGACATGATTATTACGCTCTGGTTGGAATGAATATCTCCGAGGATAATAAGATCGCTTCTTTTGGCGTGGATACCATCAGCAGAAGACAATACAACCTGATGTTTAAAAATCTTGAAACCGGAAAGATCTATCCGGAAGTGATAGAAAATACTACCGGCGGATCAGCCTGGGCAAAAGACAATAAAACCATATTCTACACAAAAAAAGATCCGGTAACCTTACGAAGCGATAAGATCTATAAGCATGTTTTAGGTACCGATCCTTCAAAGGACAAACTGATCTATGAGGAAAAAGACGATACCTTTGGTACCTACGTGTACAAAACCAAATCGAAAAAATATATTATAATCGGGTCGCAAAGTACTCTTTCCAATGAATACCGTTTTGTAAATGCTGCAACACCCGATCAGCCCTTTAAAATTATTCAGCCCAGAGAGCGCAACCTGGAATACAGTGTGGCACATTACAAAGATCATTTTTATATCCTTACCAATAAAGACGGGGCCAAAAATTTTAAACTGATGAAGACCCCTGAGACCAAAACCGGAAAAGAGAACTGGGTTGATGTGATCCCGCACCGTGAGGATACACTGCTTGAAGATATCAGTATTTTTAAAGATTATCTGGTGCTGGAAGAAAGGAATAATGGTTTGGGTAAGATCCGTATCAAAAGATGGAATGATACCGATGATTATTACCTTCCTTTTAATGAGGAAACCTATTCGGCCAGTGTTTATGCCAATCCCGATTTTGATACTGATCTGCTTCGTTTCAGTTATAATTCATTCACAACGCCTAATTCTGTGATCGATTTTGATATGAAAAAGAAAACTAAAAAAGTGTTGAAAGAACAGGAAGTTCTCGGAGGAAAATTCGATAAGAATAATTATAAAAGTGAAAGGATCTGGGCAACGGCAAGAGATGGTAAAAAAGTAGCCATTTCTATGGTGTACAGAAAAGATACCAAGATCGGTAAAAACACTCCTTTATTATTGTATGGTTATGGGTCTTATGGTTATACCATTGAAGACCGTTTCAGTACAACACGCCTGAGTTTGCTCGACAGAGGTTATATCTATGCCATTGCACACATCCGCGGAAGCGAATACTTGGGCAGGGAATGGTATGAAGACGGGAAGATGTTCCATAAAAAGAATACTTTTAACGATTTTGTTGATAGTGCCAAATATCTGATCAAAAAGAAATATACCTCACCAGAGCATCTTTATGCCATGGGCGGTTCTGCCGGTGGATTGCTGATGGGTGCAGTGATCAATATGAATCCTGAGCTGTTTCGAGGTGTAATCGCAACCGTACCTTTTGTTGATGTGGTAACCACCATGCTGGATGAAAGTATTCCGTTAACCACAGGGGAGTTTGACGAATGGGGAAACCCGAAAAATAAGGATTCATACGAGTATATGCTCTCTTACTCGCCCTATGATCAGGTAAAAGCAATGGATTATCCTAATTTACTGGTTACTACAGGTTTGCATGATTCTCAGGTGCAATATTTTGAGCCTGCCAAATGGGTGGCAAAATTGAGGGATATGAAGACCGATGATAACGAATTGCTTTTGTATATCGATATGGAAACCGGACACGGAGGAGCATCGGGCCGTTTTGATGCCTTAAAGGATGTTGCCAGAGAATATGCTTTTATACTTGATCTGGAAGGGTATAGAAAATAATCTGGCAAATTAAGGTTTAGATTATCAGATGTGAAAAAGAATTTTTGGTGGAGGAATAAGTTTTAAAACTAATTGACATTAGTCATATTTAGCAAATAATATTTCTTTATTTTTGCAGAATTAAAAAAGGAGAGGATTTTAGATGAATCCGGCCTTAAATTTATAGAATATGAAAGATCTTTTTGAAAGAATAATCAGGGACAAAGGTCCTCTAGGAAAATGGGCAAAACAGGCCGAAGGTTATTATGTTTTTCCAAAATTAGAGGGAAAGATCTCTGACCGGATGAAATTTAATGGTAAAGAAGTAATTACCTGGAGTATAAATGATTATCTTGGTTTAGCCAATCATCCTGAGGTAATAAAAGCTGATGCCGAGGCTGCTGCGGAGCATGGTATGGCTTACCCGATGGGTGCCCGTATGATGAGTGGTCATACTGAAGTACACGAACAACTCGAAAGAGAGTGTGCTGATTTTGTAAAAAAAGAAACTGCCTATCTGCTTAATTTCGGATATCAGGGAATTATGTCTACCATCGATGCACTGGTAACCAAGAATGATGTGATCGTTTATGATATGGATGCACATGCCAGTATTATTGACGGGGTGAGGCTGCATCAGGGAAAACGATTTACTTTCCGTCATAACGATATGGAAAGTTTTGAAAAGAACCTTAAAAGAGCTGAAAGAATTGCCAACGAAACCAACGGTGGAATTCTGGTGATTAGTGAGGGTGTTTTCGGAATGCGCGGAGAGCAGGGTAAACTGAAAGAGATCGTTGCTTTTAAAGAAAAATATAATTTCCGTTTTCTTGTGGATGATGCCCATGGTTTTGGTACTCTTGGAAAAACAGGAGCCGGAGCAGGTGAGGAGCAGGGTGTTCAGGATCAGATCGATGTGTATTTTGCAACATTTGCAAAATCAATGGCCGGTTTTGGCGCATTTATAGCCGGTGATGATGAGGTGATCCAGTATCTGAAATACAATATGCGTTCGCAGATGTTTGCTAAATCGCTTCCTATGCCTATGGTAAAAGGAGCTTTAAAACGTCTGGAAATGATTCGTACCATGCCCGAACTTAAAGAGAAGCTCTGGAAGAATGTAAACAGTTTGCAAAGCGGATTAAAAGAAAAAGGATTTAATATAGGGAATACCAATACCTGTGTAACTCCGGTATTTTTAGAAGGAGATATTCCTGAAGCCATGGCGCTGGTACATGATCTTCG
>QNYL01000273.1 GCA_003973375.1 Flavobacteriia bacterium | reverse complement strand
CCCTCTTTCATCACAAATTCTACTTTGTCCGAAGAATTTGTTTTATAAGGTATTTGTTCTTTACAATTTTTACATTTTGTTGAAATTATCATTTTCCCTTTATAGTTCCCAACTTGTTATATCCCTACAAATATAATTGATTATAAATTGCTAAAACAGGATAAGGTCATTTGTTTCAAATGTTTATGGATCTGTAAATAAAAAAAAGACTGCCCGTTAGAGCAGTCTTTAAATATAATAAACTTTATCTGTTTATTTACCTTCTTTGATCTGAGCCTGTGCAGAAGCAAGTCTTGCGATTGGCACACGGTAAGGAGAACAACTTACATAATCCAGACCGGTTCTGTAACAAAACTCTACTGAACTTGGTTCACCACCATGCTCTCCACAAATACCCAGTTTGATGTTCGGACGGGTCTTACGGCCTTTTTCAACAGCCATTTTAACCAGTTGTCCAACGCCTTCCTGATCGAGTACTTCAAAAGGATCATTTTTAAGGATACCTTTTTTAAGATATACAGGTAAGAACTTACCGGCATCATCACGTGAATAACCAAAGGTCATTTGTGTAAGGTCATTGGTTCCGAATGAGAAGAACTCGGCAGATTTTGCAATCTCGTCAGCTGTTAAGGCTGCACGTGGAATCTCGATCATGGTACCTACCAGGTGATCGATGGTTTCTCCGGTCTCTTCAAATACTTTTGCAATGGTTTCTCTGATGATCTCTTCCTGCATTTTCATTTCTGCAAGTGTACCGGTCAATGGAACCATGATTTCCGGTTTTGCAACCACACCTCTTTTCTTCAGTGCCAGTGCAGCTCCGATGATGGCTCTGGTTTGCATTACTGTAATTTCAGGATATGTGTTTCCTAAACGACAACCTCTGTGTCCTAACATTGGGTTGAATTCGGAAAGATCTTCAACTTTTTGCTTGATCACATCCACAGAAACACCCATCACATCAGCCATTTCCTGTTGTCCTTTTTCATCGTGAGGAACGAATTCGTGTAATGGCGGATCGAGTAAACGAACGGTTACAGGCAGATCATGCATCGCTTCAAAAATTCCTTCAAAGTCTTTTTGTTGTATAGGCAGTAATCTGTCAAGAGCTTCAATTCTTCCCTTAGTGTCATCCGCAAGAATCATTTCACGCATAGCAACGATCTTTTCTCCTTCGAAGAACATATGCTCTGTACGGCAGAGTCCGATACCTTTTGCTCCAAAATCACGTGCCACCTTACTGTCGTGAGGTGTATCAGCATTGGTACGAACATACATTTTAGAGTATTTATCGGCCAGTTCCATCAGTTTACCAAAGTAACCGCTTAATTCCGGATCGATAGTAGCAATACTTCCTTCATAAAGCTCTCCGGTTGATCCGTTAAGTGAAACCCAGTCTCCTTCTTTTAAGGTCTTGTCTCCAATGGTCATGGTCCTTTCCTTGTAGTCGATCTTAAGATCTCCGGCACCGGAAACACAACATTTACCCATTCCACGGGCAACAACAGCAGCGTGTGAGGTCATACCTCCACGGGCAGTCAAGATACCGTTGGCAACGTTCATTCCTTCCAGGTCTTCCGGAGAAGTTTCGATACGGGCAAGAATAGTATTATCAAATTTTTCACACTCATCAGCGTGGAAAACCAGTTGACCGGTAGCAGCACCGGGAGAAGCAGGTAAACCTTTTGTCAGCACTTTGGCTTTGGCCATAGCTGATTTGTCAAATACAGGGTGAAGTAACTCATCCAGTTTGTTAGGCTCAACTCTTAAAACAGCTTCTTTTTCGTCAATTCTTCCCTGTTCCAGCATTTCGATGGCCATTCTTACCATGGCAGCACCGGTACGTTTACCGTTACGTGTTTGAAGCAACCATAATTTACCATCCTGAATGGTAAATTCAAGATCCTGCATATCATTGTAGTGATCTTCCAGTTTTTGCTGAATTTCATTTAATTCTTTATAAGCTTCAGGCATTACCTCTTCAAGTGAAGGATATTTAGCAGCTCTTTCTTCTTCAGAAATTCCCTGTAACTTAGCCCATCTTTTAGATCCTTCAATAGTGATCTCCTGTGGAGTACGTACACCGGCAACCACATCTTCACCCTGTGCATTAATCAGGTATTCACCGTTAAAGATGTCTTCACCTGTTGCAGCATCTCTGGTAAATGCAACACCGGTAGCTGAATTTTCACCCATATTACCGTAAACCATCGCCTGAACGTTTACTGCAGTTCCCCACTCATCAGGGATCTTGTTCATTCTTCTGTAATAGATTGCTCTGTCTGTATTCCAGCTGTCAAATACAGCCATAATTGCACCCCAAAGCTGATCCCATGGATTGTCCGGGAATTCATGTCCTGTTTTCTTGGTAACCGCTGCTTTGAATTGTTTTACAAGTTCTTTAAGATCTTCAACAGAGAAATCAGTATCCAGTTCGATACCCTTTTCTTCTTTCAGTTTATCCATGATCTCTTCAAAAGGATCGATATCTTCTTTTGATTCGGGTTTCATTCCTAAAACCACATCTCCGTACATCTGTACAAATCTTCTGTAAGAATCCCAGGCAAAACGCTCATTACTCGATTTTTTTGCAATACCTTCCACAGCTTCGTCATTCAATCCCAAATTAAGAACAGTATCCATCATTCCCGGCATAGAAACTCTTGCTCCGGAACGAACAGATACCAATAAAGGATTCTCTTTATCACCAAATTTGGCACCTAATATTTCTTCAGTATTTTTAACAGCAGCTTCAACTTCTGCCTTGATCAATTCAACAGTTTTTTCTTTTCCTAATTTGTTGTATTCTGTACAAACATCGGTTGTAATTGTAAAACCGGGAGGTACAGGTACTCCGATCAGATTCATTTCTGCAAGGTTTGCTCCTTTTCCACCCAATAGATTTCTCATTGTGCTATCTCCCTCAGCTTTTTTGTCTCCAAAGGTGTAAACAGTCTTTTTTAGTTGTTTTGATTCACTCATAATAAAATTCAATTTTTGTAAAGATTAAGGATGAATTTACAAAAGGAAAGTTTGTAAATACCTCATTCTTTAATGTTTAATAATTAATATAATTACTTTAATCCTTTTCTTTTAACTGGAAGAATGACCCCCAAAAAAAGAAGCGTAAATATACGTAAGTTTTAGAAATGTAATGCTGATTTATATCATTTGAAATGATAAAATTATGTTAATATAAAAAAAGCAGATTTTAAGACTATTTTTTAAA
>QNYL01000072.1 GCA_003973375.1 Flavobacteriia bacterium | reverse complement strand
GTCATCTTATTTTACGTGAACTGGCCGATCTCAGAAGAGAACATAAAGAGATCACTTATTTGCGTCCCGATGCCAAAAGTCAGGTGACGATTGAATATTACGATGACCATAAACCTGTAAGAATTGACACCATAGTTCTTTCCACTCAGCACGACGAATTTGATGAGGATGATATCATGCTGAAAAAAATAAAGAAGGATGTAATAGAAATTCTGATACCCAGGCTTATTGCTAAATTACCTGAAAATCTGCAGAAACTTTTTAAAGACGATATCAAATATTTTGTAAATCCAACAGGGAAGTTCGTAATTGGCGGACCACATGGCGACACAGGTTTAACCGGAAGAAAGATCATTGTGGACACCTACGGTGGTCGTGGTGCTCATGGTGGTGGCGCTTTTAGCGGAAAAGATCCGAGTAAAGTTGACCGTTCAGCCGCTTATGCTGCCCGTCATATTGCTAAAAATATGGTGGCTGCCGGAGTTTGTAAAAAGGTTCTGGTTCAGGTTTCGTATGCTATCGGTGTGGCCGAACCTACTTCGATCAATATTGATACTTATGGTACTGCCAAAGTTGATCTTACTGACGGAGAGATCTCAAAAGTGATTGAAAAATTATTTGATATGCGCCCTGCTGCCATTGAAAAACGGTTAAAACTCCGGGATCCGATCTATGCAGAAACTGCAGCTTACGGACATATGGGAAGAACACCAAAAACAGTTACCAAAGTATTTAAATCAAGATACTGGGAAGACAAAGTTATTGAAGTAGAACTGTTTACCTGGGAAAAACTGGATTATACAGATCAGGTAAAGGAGGCTTTCTCACTTTAAATTATTGCTAATCTTAAAAAGGCTGTTTGATTTAATGGGAAAATCGCCTGTTTTAAACAGCCTTTTTTAATTTTTTCTGATACAAAACTGTTGCAAAAAGCATTTATTTGATCAATTGATGTGAACGGAGCCAGTGCTCACAGTCTTCCGGCCAGTTAGCAACTGTTCCTTTTAAATTTTTAATTCCAAAGCCATGCCCTCCTTTTTCATAAATATGGATCTCGGCAGGGATATGGAATTTATTAAGCGCCATAAAATAATTAATACTGTTCTGAACAGGTACTACTTTGTCATCAGCTGCGTGTACCAAAAAAGCAGGAGGAGTATCTTTAGTTACCTGCTGATCATTAGAGAAAAAAACAACATCCTTTCTGGCAGGTTTCTCTCCAAGAAGATTTGTTCTCGATCCCAAATGAGTAATAGAATCTTCCATAGAGATCACAGGATAGATCAATAAAGAGAAATCGGGGCGGGCACTCAATTGTTTTTTATCCTGTTCTGAATCATTATAGTGAGTTGAGAGGCTTGAAGCCAGATGACCTCCTGCGGAAAATCCCATAACACCTATCTTATCCGGATCAATATTCCACTTTTCTGCCTGGTCTCTTATCATCCTGATCGCTCTCTTAGCATCGGCCAAGGGTCCTGTTTTTTTATCTTTCATAATCAGATCACTTGGCAATCTGTATTTTAAAACAAAAGCAGTTATTCCAATTTTATTGAGCCAGCGGGCAATAGAATATCCTTCATGATCGATGGCCAGGATCTTATAACCTCCTCCCGGACAAATAAGCACCGCTGCTCCTGATGCATTTTCCTTTGAAGCCGGAAATACAATAAGTTCAGGATCTGTAACTCTGAAGATCCTTTTTATGTTATCTGACCCTACCTCCGTTTTTTCAAAGTACGAAGGATCACTAACAGAACCCGGAACTCCATCAGGCCAAAGTTTTATAATTTTATTCTGAGCCGTAGTACTATGGGTCAGACTTATAAAAAACAACACTAAAAAGACTGGATATTTCATGTTTTTATTTTTAAAAAGGAATTAAAATTACAAAAAAGCATTTAACCCGAAAAATTCACCGCTAATCTAATATTTATTGTGAAAATTTACTTGATATCAATATTTTTTGATGAAAATTTTCAAATTTAGTTTAGCCCAAATTTGGACTATTGTTTAAATTTTGAGCACGCATCTACTACGTTGCTAACTTTTTGAGATACAATAGTATATCTGCAAAGTTAGACGCCTTGTATCTGCATACTCAAAATTTGTGAATTATCCAGGTTAACATCATACTATTGATTTATGTATATTTACCCTTTAAATTAATCCGTAACAACTTTGAATCACTTAAAGATCATATTCTTTTTAATATTTCTCCCTTTATATAAGCTTTCCTTCGCACAGGAGATCAGAACGGAATCTGTAAAAGAATATCCGATGGATGCCGACCGGTTTATCGGTGCTGATGTGCTTAACAATATTAAACACATAGTATTCGACAAGACTGCTAATCTGAAATAATCATTTAAAAATGAAAATCAATAATTTTATTTTATTTTTTATATCCGTAATCGTATTGAGCTGTGGTTACAATAAAAATGAAACTACAACCAAGAACGATCCGGTAATAGAACCGGTTCTAAACGAAACTGAAATTTACAACGACATTCTAAATGATCTGATTGAATATGGATTTTTCAATCGTTTTTTAGGGGAAAGAAGAACCGATTTGTATAAAAAATTTTATTACAGAAAAGAAATAGACTCAACAACTTTTGTAAATAAAATAGCAGCTATAAAGGATGAACTCAAACAAAATCCCGATAAAAGAGCAAGCATTTTTCTAAAAATGCATATCGATTCAACCTCGTTAACCAAAGATGATCTGAAATATAGCAGGCGGTCTGAACGAATCAACCGGTTTTTGAACAACAACAATCCGGAAGCTGTTTTAGATAGTCTTCGTTATTTTAACAGTCGTTTAAAACCTTCGGATTTTGATCTGCAGTTAGCCAACTTAAAGAAACTTGAAAAACAAAAACATGTTGATATTTCTAAATTGAGTTTTAAAGAATTGGCAGAGTTCTTAAAACAGGATGATAATGAAATCGGTTATTTTGCCTTTTCAAAATTATACTTAAATGATGCAAAGAATGCAGGACTGGTATATTATTTTATTAATTGCGGACCAAAATGTGGCAAAAGTGCCGTACTCCTCATAGAAAAAGGAAAAGATTCCTGGAATATTGCCCACGAGGAAATTTTAACGGAAATGTAGATCATGAAAAAATATCTTTTTTTAATACTTGTGCTAACCATTATCTCCTGTGCTAAAAAACCGGAGTATTGGAAAGGTTTTACTCCATCTGAAGAGCAAATTATAAATGAAAT
>QNYL01000258.1 GCA_003973375.1 Flavobacteriia bacterium | reverse complement strand
GCATTGTACAAGGCCGGACTGATCGGGATGTCTTTGCCCAGACAATATGGCGGACTTAACTTTCCCCTATTGCCTTATGTGATGGCAGCAGAAATGGTGGCCCGTGCCGATGCCGGATTTGCCAACATCTGGGGATTACAGGATTGTGCCGAAACCATTTATGAATTTGGTTCAGAGGAACAAAAAGAAAAATACCTGCCGAGGTTTAACCGTGACGGAGCTACTGCGGCCATGGTGCTTACAGAGCCTGATGCAGGATCTGACCTTCAATCGGTAAAGCTTACGGCAACTTACGATGAAGAAACAAAAACATGGAAGCTCAATGGTGTAAAAAGATTTATTACCAACGGAGATGCTGATATTTCACTGGTTCTGGCCAGATCGGAAAAGAACACTACGGATGCCCGCGGACTTTCTATGTTTATTTACGACAGGAAAAGTAAAGCAGTGCAGGTAAGGCACCTGGAGAGTAAACTCGGAATTAAAGGTTCTCCTACCTGTGAACTGGTATTTAAAGATGCTCCGGTAGAACTGGTAGGAAAAGAACGTTTCGGACTGATTAAATATGTAATGGCGCTGATGAATTCTGCCCGTTTGGGTGTTGGAGCACAATCGGTAGGAATTGCTGATGCAGCTTATCGCGAAGCCCTGAAATATGCTGAAGAAAGAGCTCAGTTTGGTAAAGTAATTGTCAATTTTCCGGCAGTTTATGAAATGATCACCAATATGAAAGTCCGTGTGGATGCTTTACGCTCCTTGCTGTATGAAACCACACGTTTCGTTGATCTTTCCAAGGTTTATGAGGAAGTGAAAAAAGAACGTCCTTTAACCAAAGAGGAAAGAATGGAGATGAAAAACTATGCAAAACTGGCCAATGTGTTTACACCACTTATCAAGCTGACTGCCAGTGAGGCCTGTAATGTTATTGCTTATGATTCTCTACAGATTCACGGGGGTACAGGTTTTATGAAGGATTTTCCTATTGAAAGAATCTATCGTGATGCGAGGATCACTTCTATTTATGAAGGAACAACTCAGTTACAGGCAGTTGCTGCGATCAAAGGAGTTACAACCGGTGTTTTTCTTGATCAGATCAGACAATACGAATCTGAAGTATCGGAAGAAAATGCAGAACTTAAATCTGTTTTGCAGAAATTAACCGCCGATTATGAAGAGATCTATACAAAGGTGATGGAAACCGAGAATACTGAGTATCTCGATTTTCATTCCAGACGACTTGTGGAAATGGCAGGAAATATCATTATGGGTTATTTGCTTGTGCTAAACGGTCAGCGGGATAAAAAATTCCTAAAATCAGCCAAGATCTTTATCAATCTGGCCCGTTCTGAGAACAGGGAAAGATATGATTATATTCAGAACTTTGATCCGGAGGTTCTTGAACTTTATAAAATCGAAGAAGATAGTCTTAAAGATTAAATTTAATTGATTAATATATTGTAAAAACCCGTTTGTTGTTTGCAAATGGGTTTTTTATTTTCAGGCTGAGAAAAAAGTTTAACTTTGAATTGCTAAATCACTCTTTTTTGAAGATTATTTTTTCTATCATAGTACCCGTTTACAATCGCCCGCAGGAGGTCTCTGAACTATTGGAGAGTCTGACAAATCAGACTTATAAAAAAGTCTTTGAAGTGATTATTGTGGAGGACGGATCATCAGAAACATCAGAGGATGTAGTTAATTCTTATAAGGAACTGCTCGACATAAAATATTTTTATAAAGAAAATTCCGGTCCGGGACAAAGCAGAAATTACGGTATGCAGAGGGCTTCAGGAAATTATTTTATCATTCTCGACTCTGATGTGATCTTACCGGAGAATTACCTGTTAAATGTTGATAAAGCTTTACAGGAAAAATATACTGATGCTTACGGAGGTCCTGATGCAGCCTTACCTGATTTTACAGCTCTGCAAAAGGGAATTAATTATGCAATGACCTCTTTTCTTACAACCGGCGGACTCAGAGGGAGTGAATCGGTAAAGGAAAAATTTCAGCTGCGCAGTTTTAATCTGGGTCTGTCAAAAGAAACTTTTAATAAAACCGGCGGATTTGCACCTCAGCATTACGGTGAGGATATTGAATTAACCCACCGGATCTGGAAAATGAATCTGAGTACCCGGTTTATTCCCAAAGCATTTGTTTACCATAAGAGGAGGACTTCCTTTCAGCAATTTTTTCAGCAAACCTTAAATTTTGGAGCGGCCCGGCCAATACTCAATAAAATGTTTCCTAATACAGGAAAACTTACTTACTGGTTTCCTAGTCTTTTCATAACAGGTTTATTTATTGCAATTGCAGGATTGATCTATGGTATTTATACGCATAGGGCGGTTCATACCTATTTATTTCAGGGCTATATAATCTATTTTCTAGCTATTTTCTTTAATGCTATGTATAAAGAACGTTCCTGTTCCGGATCGGCTTGTCCTCCTGCAGGAAATCTGCCCTGTTTGGAGATGATCAAAACAGGTGTAATGAGTGTTGTGGCAACTCTGGTGCAGTTTACGGGTTACGGTCTTGGTTTTTTACGTTCATTTTTCAGACTGCGTATTTTACAAAAGACTAAAGAAGAAACATTTCCTGCAATGTTCAGTTAATCAGTTTCTGTCTAAAAGTCAGTATATTTTGATTTCTAATATTTTTTACACTAACTCTTAAGCCTGCCTGAACGTTGGCAGGAGAGAAAATATTGAAAATCAGCTAGCTTTTAGGCTTAGCGTATAGCAGAATGAAATATTTTCTTATTTTATAGATAAACATTAGATATTATTATTTTTTAAGATTTTTTTAAGAATATTTCTATGATTATTTGATTAAAATAAACAAATTATATTGGATTTAGACGTATTTTTGTAGTTATAATTACGAGATATTATTAAATATCCAAGAATCAGTTTTTTAACAAAAAACAATAAAATGAAACAATTATTATTAGACAAAAAAGCTTTATTTTTCTTACTACTGGTCGCAGGTAGTTTTTTACAAGGGCAAACTCTGGATCCGGTAATTGAGAATCCGGATGTGATTGGAATCAATAAACTTCCGGCAAGAGCCACTTTTTTCGCTTATGAATCTGTGGATCTGGCCCATGAAAATGACATGTTAAAATCGAAGAGATTTTTGTCATTGAACGGAACATGGAAATTCAACTGGGTAAAAAGCCCTGAATTAAGACCAAAGGATTTTTATAAAGATGATTATTTTACCGATAAATGGGA
>QNYL01000038.1 GCA_003973375.1 Flavobacteriia bacterium | reverse complement strand
CTGAACGGTCAACTTTACTCGGATCTTTTCCGCTAAAAGCGCCACCACCATGAGCGCCACGACCACCGTAGGTATCCACAATGATCTTTCTTCCGGTTAAACCTGTGTCGCCATGAGGTCCGCCAATAACGAACTTCCCCGTTGGATTTACAAAATATTTGATATCCTCTTTAAAAAGTTTCTGCAGATTTTCAGGTAATCTGGCAATAAGCCTGGGTATTAGAATTTCGATTACATCCTTCTTTATCTTTTTCAGCATGATATCATCTTCATCAAATTCATCGTGCTGAGTGGAAAGAACTATGGTATCAATTCTTACAGGTTTATGGTCATCGGAATATTCAATCGTCACCTGACTTTTGGCATCGGGACGCAAATAAGTGATCTCTTTATGTTCTCTTCTGAGATCGGCCAGTTCATGTAAAATAAGATGACTCAGATCTAAAGCCAGTGGCATATAATTTTCTGTTTCATCAGTGGCATAACCAAACATCATTCCCTGGTCACCGGCGCCCTGTTCTTCTTTTTTTGTTCTGTCCACCCCTTGATTGATATCCTCTGATTGCTCGTGGATCAGTGAGATCACCCCACAGCTTTCGCCGTCAAAACGATATTCACTTTTGGTGTAGCCTATCCTGTTGATCGTATCGCGGGCAATACGGGCAGCATCGATATAGGTTTTGGTTCTAACCTCTCCGGATAAGATCACTTGCCCTGTTGTTACCAGGGTTTCACAGGCAACTTTTGAGTCGGGATCGTAAGCCAGAAAAGCATCTAACAGGTTATCTGAGATCTGATCGGCAACTTTATCGGGATGTCCTTCAGAAACGGATTCTGAGGTAAATAAATATGACATAATTTTTTCTTTTTTTGAGAAAGGAAAAGTAAAAGTTGCAGGAAATACTAAAGGAAGTCAGTAAAATACCGCTTTAGCATTTTTTATTGAGGTTGCAATCAGTCCAAATCTTTCCTCTGTTTTATTCGCTGCAAAGCTATAAAAACTTTGATGAAAAGAACAAAATTTAAATAAAAAATATTTTTTAGTACAGTTTTCAAAAAAAACTTCTATTTTTGGAACCTCAATTAAACGACAAATGAAAATTTATTTAAACAATATGATGGCCATGACAATGCGTGTTTTTTGCACGGAGGCTGTTATTGTTTAAAATAAAGATAAGATATTTTAAAAGCCTCTGTTACAGCAGGGGCTTTTTTTATGGATAAAAGATGATAAATATTATTATGAAACGGCTATTTTTAATGATGCAAATAAAGTTTGCAATGATCTGGTATTGACAAAACAGTAAAGAAATTTTCCTCCTTGTTAATGCCGTATACGGGGGCTTTTTTAAACGAATAATAATAAAATCAAATACTAAAATAATGAATACTAAAAATAAATTTTCAACAAGTGCATTACACGCAGGACACAACATAAACGAAACCTCGGGAACCAGGGCCGTACCGATCTATCAAACCTCTTCGTATGTTTTTAACGATTCAAAGCATGCAGCCGATCTGTTCTCTTTACAGGAACCCGGATTTATTTATACCCGTTTGAATAACCCGACCAATGATATTCTGGAGAAACGCCTTGCCGAACTGGACGGTGGAATAGGAGCTGCGGTATTCGCCTCCGGAGCAGCGGCAATTTCAACGGCTTTGTTAAGTTTTTTACAATCAGGAGATCATATTGTTGCGTCGAATTCGCTGTATGGAGGAACTTTTAATCTGCTAAACGTTACATTGCCACGGTTTGGAATTACAACTACTTTTGTAGATGCCTCTGATCCTGAAAATATAACCAAAGCTGCTCAGGAAAATACCCGTGCTGTTTTTATCGAATCCATCGGAAATCCCAAACTGGATGTTTTAGATATCGAATCCATTGCTGAAAAGGCGAATATCCTTAAAGTTCCACTGATCGTTGACAATACCATTGCAACTCCTGCATTGCTTAAACCGATCAGATACGGGGCAAATATTGTGGTTTATTCTTTGACAAAATACATTGGCGGTCAGGGGAACTCATTAGGAGGCGCCATTGTTGATGCTGGTAATTTTAACTGGGCAAACGGCAAATTTTCCGAATTTACAGAGCCTTCAAAGGCTTATCACGGTTTGGTTTATACCGAAGCCTTTGGAGACGCAGCCTATATTGCGAGAGTGCGTTTGGAAGGCTTGAGAGATTTTGGAGGAGCATTGAGCCCGTTCAATTCTTTTCAGATTATTCAGGGTCTTGAAACGCTTCCTTTAAGGATTAAAAAACACAGTGAGAATGCTCTGGAGCTGGCACAATGGTTACAGGATCAGGAAGAAGTAAGCTGGGTGGATTATCCCGGACTTTCAACTTCTAAAACTTATCAGAATACGCTTAAGTATTTGCCAAAAGGACAGAGTGGTATTGTAACCTTTGGAGCTAAAGGAGGTTATGAAGCTGCTAAAAAAGTAGCCGATCACACTAAAATATTTTCATTGCTGGCCAATATTGGTGATACAAAATCGCTTATTATTCATCCGGCAAGCACCACGCATCAGCAGTTATCTGATGAAGATCAGGTATCATCAGGGGTTACTAAAGACCTGATCCGCTTATCCGTAGGAATTGAAGATATTGAAGATCTGAAGCAGGATCTTAGATCGGTTTTTGATCTTATCAAATAGTTGAATAATATCTTAAAAAAGTATAAAAAAAGCTAATTAAAGTTGGAAATTGTTGTAAAGATGTGAGTTAATGCTTTACTTTGCCGCCAAGTTCATAAATTTAGAAATTGTTATCAGGAAAGGTGGAGGGATTAGACCCTTTGAAGCCTTAGCAACCCTTTATTTTTAAAGAAGGTGCTAAATTCTACCTGTTTTGGGCAGATAACTAGAGTTAATTTATCTTCACTTGTCTTTGGCAACAATTTCTGTTTTATTACCCATATTTAAATATTAAGAAATTGAAAAAAGACCTTCAATATATAACATTGCATGATTTTTCAACTGAAACCGGATATTTTTATCCGGATTTCGAGTTGTCTTATCAGTTGTTCGGCCCCGAATTACATACAGCCCCGGTGGTTTTGGTAAATCATGCCCTTACGGGGAATTCAAATGTGACCGGAAAGAACGGATGGTGGAAAGAGCTGATCGGCCCCGCCAGGGTGATCGATACCAACAAATACACCATCATCTCGATCAATGTACCCGGAAACGGTTATGATGAAAAACCTGAAAATCTCATTGAAAACTTTGAAGATTTCAATGCACGGGACAT
>QNYL01000134.1 GCA_003973375.1 Flavobacteriia bacterium | reverse complement strand
CCAGACTGTTAAAGTTTATTTACAATTTTCGGCAAATGAAAATGGAATAATTGATAGTGTAAAAGTGATGAGAGGATATGACAAAATTTATGACCAAGAAGCAATACGAGTTGTTAAATCAATTCCAGAATGGGATGTTTATTACAGGCGAGGAATTCACGAAAGAAGAAGTTGGTATATCCCAATTGTTTTTAGCGAGGAGAACAAGGAAAAGTACAAAAAATGATTAAAAAAAGGGAAAGCCGACCGCATAACAAAGGCTATACGTAATGCGGGTAAAGTGCTAAATATAAACATTATAGCATTAAATGAAGTGAGTGCTAAACTGAAAATAAATCGTTTTAAAACCCCGCACTACGCATAGCCCAACCGTTGTGCTTCATGTAGAAAAAGCCAGCCGTACATTAGGCACATTTGGTTTTTTCCATCACAAAAGCCAAAACTAAAAACCAAAAGAGCCTAATTTTGCCAACGCTCGAATAAAAAAAAGAAATTAATGTTATTACAAATAACTACAACACATAAACCAGCAACAGACTTAGGATATTTGTTACATAAACATCCTGATAAATTCCAATCTATCGATTTATCAATTGGAAAAGGACATATATTTTATCCTGAAAGTTCAGAGAATAAAACGACTGTCGCTATACTTCTCGATATTGATCCAATAGATATGGTGAGAGGAAGAAATAGGTCAAATAATTTTTCGCTTGGTCAATATGTAAACGACAGACCTTATGTCGCATCTTCATTTATGAGTGTAGCACTTTCCAAAGCGTTTTCAACCGCAATGAATGGGAAATGTTCAAACAAACCAGACTTGGTAGAAGTAAAGATGCCATTTGAGGTGAATTTATCTGTTCTACCTGCTCCAAAAGGTGGAGAGAATTTGATAAGAAGATTATTTGAACCATTAGGCTACTATGTAGAAGTTGAAAGACACATTTTAGATGAAAAATTTAAAGATTGGGGAGAAAGTAAATATTACACTGTCAAACTTTCAAATACAATTACAACTCAAGAATTATTACAACATTTATACGTATTAATTCCTGCATTAGATAATGACAAGCATTATTATGTAAGCCAAAACGAAATCGAAAAATTATTAGAAAAAGGGAAAGGTTGGCTTTCAAGTCATCCTGAAATGGAAGAAATAACAAGGCGTTACCTTATTAATTTAGGCTCATTATCTCGTCAGGCAATTAGCCGATTGAATGAAGAGGAAGGGATTGAAGAGGAAGGAACAATAAGTCAAGAAGAAAAAGAACGTAAAGAAACATTGCATCAAAAACGATTAAAATTAGTGTTAGAACAGATAAAAAAGTCAGGAGCAGAAAGTGTAATTGACCTTGGTTGTGGAGAAGGAAAATTGATAAGAATGCTACTTAAAGAAAAACAATTCAAAAGAATTACAGGAACAGACGTTTCATATAACGAATTGACAAAAGCAAAAGACCGTTTACATTGGGATGAAATGGCACCAAGACAAAAAGAAAGAATATCACTTTTTCAAGGAGCATTAACTTATAAAGACAAACGGCTTGAAGGATATGATGCTGCGGCAATTGTTGAAGTTATAGAACATTTAGACGAAAACAGACTAAAATCATTTGAAAGAGTTGTTTTTGAATTTGCAAAACCCAAAACAGTTGTCTTAACAACTCCAAATGGGGAATATAATGTTCTTTACGAAAATATGGAGGAAAATGCAATGCGACATACAGACCATAGATTTGAATGGACAAGAAAACAGTTTGAAAAGTGGGCGAACAAAGTCGCAATAAATAATAATTATAAAGTGGAGTTTTTGCCAGTAGGTGAAGAAGATAGCAAACTTGGTGCTCCATCACAAATGGCAATATTTACTTATGGAAATTAAAATACCTGAATTATCGTTAGTCCTACTGATAGGAGTATCAGGCTCAGGAAAAAGTACTTTTGGAAAAAAGTATTTTAACAAATATGAAGTTGTTTCTTCTGACGAATGTAGAGGAATTGTTTCCAATGATACCAATAGTCAAAAAGCAACGAATGATGCTTTTGACCTTTTGCATTATATTATTGGAAAGAGATTAAAACAAGGACTTTTAACGGTTGTTGATGCAACTAACGTGCAAACGGAAGCAAGAAAAGGACTTATACGTTTAGCAAGGGAATATCACGTTTTGCCTGTTGCAATTGTATTGGACATTTCTCAAAGAGTTTGTGAAGACAGAAATGAAAAACGGGAAGATAGAAATTTTGGAAAACACGTAATCCGCCAACAAAAACAACAGTTAAAACGGTCAATTAGAGGACTGAAAAGAGAGGGGTTTCGTAAAATTTATATTCTAAAATCACAAGAAGAAGTTGACAATGTTTCGGAAATAATTAGAGAGAAATTATACAACGACCGAAAAGAAATATCAGGACCTTTTGATATTATTGGGGATATTCATGGATGCTATGAAGAAACTATTGAATTGATAGAAAATCTTGGTTATGACATTAAAAAAGTTCCAGATGATGGAAGTAATTATGGTTTAGAAATAACGCATTCCGAAAACAGGAAGTTGATTTTTCTTGGAGATTTGGTAGATAGAGGACCAAATTCGCCAGCAGTTCTAAAATTAGTTATGAGTACCGTTCATTCAGGTGTAGCGTATTGCGTACCAGGGAATCACGACTTAAAATTACAGAAAAAATTAAACGGTAAAAATGTTAAACTAAATCATGGTCTTGCTGAAACTATAGAACAACTTGAAAAAGAAACACCTGAATTTATCAATGAAGTTAAGGAGTTTTTATACAGTTTGATAAGCCATTTAGTTTTTGATAACGGAAACTTGGTAGTTGCTCATGCAGGTATAAAAGAGGAAATGCAAGGTAGAGGTTCAGGAGCAGTTAGAGCATTTTGCTTATATGGTGAAACAACAGGCGAAATTGATGAATTTGGATTACCTGTCCGTTACAATTGGGCATCTGAATATAGAGGAAAAGCAAAAGTTGTTTATGGACACACTCCTGTTTCAGAGGCAGAATGGTTTAATAAAACCATAGATATTGATACAGGTTGTGTTTTTGGTGGAAAACTAACAGCCTTACGTTACCCTGAAGAAGAATTGGTTTCAGTACAAGCAAAAAAAGAATATTGTGAACCTGTCAAACCTCTCATAACAGAAGAAACTTCAACCTTATCACACCAACATGAATATGATGATTTATTGAATATTGATGACGTAATTGGTAAAAGAATTGTACAAACAAGGTTAAGGAATAATATTA
>QNYL01000042.1 GCA_003973375.1 Flavobacteriia bacterium | reverse complement strand
GAGTTCTTTGGCAATATCACATCGCTCTTTAACCGTATCAACTCCTACGAGTTTGTTGGCTCCCAGGGCTTTGGCCAGCATCAAAGCTGCCAGTCCCACAGGACCGAGACCTACAACGAGAACAGCATCATTTCCGGAAACTCCGATCTTTTCGAGTCCTTCATAAACCGTTCCAAATCCACAGGCCACCTGTGCTCCGTCAGTGTAGCTAAGTTCATCCGGAAGCAATACACAATCTTTTTCATCTGCGAGAATATAGGGTGCCATTCCTCCGTCACGTTGCCAGCCGTAGGCAGCACGGGAAGGACTTGTACACGAGATCATATAACCTCTGCGGCAATCGTTACAAACCCCGCATCCTGAAATATGATAAAGTACCACACGGTCTCCTTCTTTGAATCTTTTCATGTTCTCCCCGCATTTTACAATCTGCCCGCAGGGTTCATGTCCGGCTATCTTATTCTGATAGGCTTCCGGTCCTTTTCCCAGGTGTTCACGGTAAATGGCGCGGATGTCGCTTCCGCAGATGGTTGATGATTTTGTTTTGATGAGAACTTGTCCGGGTCCCGGTTCAGGAACGTCAACTTCTTTCATTTCAACCGTGCTGTTGCCGGGCAGAAATGCTGCTTTCATTTTTTTAATTGGTATCATATAAATATTATTTTGTCTTTGTTAATAGATTATTGTGTGATTTCTCCATTTAGGTCCCATAGGTCTTCCCAGCCTTTGGCTCCTTCCCATAAGAATACCTGACCTTTGATGAGCCTGCAATTCTTATCGATCTTTGAGATTGCTTCCATTTCTTCCGGAAGAATAGGGGCACTGCTTACCGAATTGTAATTGCTCATAATCTTATCTGGTTTAACAGAAAATGGGATGACTACATGCCCTCTCTGAATACCCCATTTGATACAAACCACAGCCGGATGAATATTTAACCGTTCTGCGATCTTTACAATTACCGGATCTTCAATATCAACGGTATCCTCTTCAGTACGGTCTCTTTCCGGACGCCCCGGAGAGCCTATGGGCGAGTAACCGATAGGAAGAATATCATTTTGTAAAAGATAATTGTAGAGTTCCTGCTGCTGAAAGTGCGGGTGGATCTCCATTTCATTAACTGCCGGCTTTATTTTTACATCTTTTAAAAGCAGTTCCATTTTAGGAATGGTCATATTGGAAGTACCAATATTCCTAACAAGTCCCATTTCAACCAGTTGCTCCATCTGCCTCCAGGCTACCATATAATCTTTGTGATTATAGGGTTTGGAATCGGGGTTACGACTGTTTACATCACAACCCGGTGCATGGTAGTTTGGGAATGGCCAGTGGATGAGGTAAAGATCGAGATAATCAAGCTGAAGATCTTTCAGACTTTGTTTACAGGATTGTATTACTTCTCCCTCACCGTGCATATCATTCCATACTTTCGAGGTGATCCATAGGTCTTCTCTTTTTACGGTGTTGTTTTCAATAAGACCGGCTATTTCATTTCCGATCTCCTTTTCATTTCCATAAACAGAGGCACAGTCGATATGACGGTAACCATTTTCAATGGCAAATTTAACCGCTTTTGCAACTTCATCAGCTGAATAGGTGTCTGATCCGAAAGTTCCAAGACCGAGAACAGGAATATGATCGCCGGTATTTAATTCTTTTTTTGGTATCATAAATAAGTTTCTTTTTGTTATTAGATTCGATATTGATATTTATAAATTTTTCTTTATAGAAATATATCAAAGCATTATTTCTATTAACAAGGAGTAACGCCCTTTTTTAATATAATATTTCCATACTTGGCTGTTTCGCCGGTCATTACAACAGCAAAAGCATCTTTTGCTCTTTTGTAGAATTCAAACCGGTCAATACGTTTGATGGCAGGAACCTCCGGATTGGTCAGGTGAATTTTTTCCATATAAGAAGCTTCAACTGCCGGGTCGAGCTGATCTCCTGTAACGGCAGCCATCATGATGAGCGGACTGTCGGTATAACTGTCGAGCTCAAAAAGTGGCAGTATTGCTTCAAGCAGCTGAGGTATCTTTATACCATCGGCTCTGAGAACATTGGCATTAAAGGTTTCCCCCGGGAAATGTGCATCCGCAAGGATGATTTCATCGCCATGTCCCATTCTGGCGAGTGTACTGAGTAAATCGGGACTGATCACTGGTGATATTCCTTTTAACATAACTTATCTGTAAATTAAATTAGCATTAAATATTTGTTTTATAGGTTGGATATTTTCTTTTTCACTGATTGCATTCTTCAGCAGCTCATAAGAGGCATTTGCAATTTCATTCATAGGCTGAATAATGGAAGAAACATTGGGTGTAAGGATATTTAAAACCGGGTTATCGCCAAAACTGACGATCTTAACATCTTCAGGTACCTTTATTTGCATCTCTTTCAGCTGAAACAGGATGCCTGTCATCAGTACGTCAGAATCACAGATGATCGCATCGGGTTTTATTTTTTTACTGAATATTTTTTTTGCTGTTTCTTTTCCTGTTTCTATGGTGAATTCTTTCTTTGGCGTACAACTGCTGGCGTAGGGGAGACCCAGTTTTTCGATCATATGATAATAACCCTTATTTCTGTTTTTAAAAACACTGATCTTTTTTGGACCTGTAACATGAACAATACGCCTGCAACCATCCTGATAAAGATTTTTAACAACTTCTGATACTACCTCAAAATTATTGCTTTCCACTTTAGGCACCTTGATTTTATCGGTAACACGGTCGAACATTACAAGTGGGATCTTGTATTTTTTTAAGGCTCTGAAGTGCTCAACATTAGATGTTTCCATGGAAATGGAGGCTATAACCCCGGCAATATTGTTCAATATCACCGAATTGAGCACCTGTTTTTCTATTTCAAGGCTTTCGTTGGTTTGAAATACCGATACTATAAAACCATCTTTATAGGCCAGGTTGGTAATAACACTGATGATCTTTGAAAAGAATACGTGGTTGATGTTAGGAACAATGACCGCAATAACATTTTTAACTGATCCTCTGAGCTGCAGCGCGTTCATATTGGTCTTGTAACCATGTTTTTTTGCGTAGGCTTGTATACGCTTACGGGTGTCCTCTTTTAGAAACAGTTGAGTGGTGAACTTTGAGTTCACGGGAAATATCTTTTATGGTTATTCTTCGATTCATGCTGGTAAAATACACACGTGTGCAATTTATAAATAATTTTAATAACAGCTTATTGATTTCAGAAATATTTATTAAAAATAAGATGTTAATTATTCAAAAAAATTAAAATACTACATTTAAATAGTTCTATATCAGATAAATATGATTACATCTAATTGTTTAAAATATTTCAAAATAACATTTTCCTGCCAGTTGGTAGTATTGAAAACCAGTACGCTTAAATGTTAAAATTTGCTAACAGTTAACAATAAATTAGAAAAACATAATGATATTATGAGAATAATTTTTAATATTACAACAAAACAGTCGGTTTGTTTTGTTAAAAGTCTGATTCTTTGATTAAAAAAGATCATATTTTAAAATGATGTTTATAAGATAACCGGTATAAAATGTTTTGAATTTAATCAAATATTAAAGGTATGAACAAATTGATGCTTTTTTGGATTATGATCGGTATTTCGATCTCTGTCCATGCTCAAAAAACTATTTCAGGTCAGGTACTTGATCAGGAAACCAATCAGCCCATTCCGGATGTGAGTGTATTGATTAAAGGTACAAGTCAGGGAACCACATCTGATTTTGACGGTAATTATGTATTAAAAAATGTAAATGATGATGCCGTACTGGTATTCTCCTATATGGGTTTTATTACTCAGGAGGTAGCGGTAGGTGATCAGTCGGTAGTTAATGTGGTAATGAAGCCCGATAACAATACTCTGGATGAGGTAGTGGTTACAGCATTGAACATTCAAAGAGATAAGGCTTCTCTGGGATATTCTATTTCACAGATCAATGCTGAAGATGCTAATATCAATATTGTAAAAGAAAACAATGTGATCAATTCATTGACCGGTAGGGTATCCGGTTTACAGATCACTCAGGCCAATACTGGAGTTGATGGCTCAAGCAGGGTTTTGTTAAGAGGTATTACAACAATATCCGGTTCTAACAGACCACTTGTAGTAATTGATGGTATTCCTGTAAGTGGAGGGGGAAGCGGAGGTAACGCCTGGGGCGGAACCGATGGTGGTGACGCACTTTCTGATATCAATCCTGATGATGTAGAATCGATCAGTGTCTTAAAAGGAGCAGGAGCTTCTGCAGCCTACGGATCTCTGGGTATGAATGGTGTGATCATCATCACAACAAAATCAGGTGTAAAAAAAGGAGGCGTAGGAATAACACTTTCTTCTTCTTTTAATGTTCAGGATATTATGCTTTCACCGGAACTCCAGAATGAATATGGTACTGGAGCATTTGACCAGTTTGCACCGATCGGATCTGATGGGAAACCTGTTTTGGATTATCCGTTTTCATGGAGCTGGGGTCCAAAAATGGAAGGACAGGAATACACCAACTGGCTGGGCGTAAAGGATACCTACTCACCACAGGGAGATCCTTTTAAGGAATTCTACAGGATGGGAAGTTCTATAACCAACACTATAGCTTTTCAGGGTGCTTCAGAGAACAACAGCTTCAGATTTTCTGTTACAGATCAGAAATCACAGGGAATTGTACCCAACAATACACTGAATAAACAAACCTATAATTTAAGGGCTTCATCACATTTGACCGACAGATTTAATGTAGATGGCAGAGTAAGCTACGTACGTTCAAAAGTAAAGAACAGGCCTACTCTTGCGGAAGGGTCATCAAATACAGCTTTACAATTATCGTTAATGCCCCGTGATGTAAGACTTGAAGATGTTAAGAATAATACGGTTGATGAAGATGGTAACGAAATGCAATATGCCAACGACCCAACCTTTAACAATCCGTA
>QNYL01000137.1 GCA_003973375.1 Flavobacteriia bacterium | reverse complement strand
AAGAAAGCCTTCTTCCCACTTCCGGTTTGTTGGAAGGATGAATATTATCCACATTTCCAATATCGGTGGTTACCACCACCCCTGTGTTCTTTTCTTTTAAAGCCAAAAATTGAGCATAACGCAATTCAGCGGCGCTCATAGGTTTACGGTTGGCATATTTAAAAGGAGCGATCTGCACATAATAAAAAGGAAAATCCCCCAGGCTCCATACTTTTCTCCAGCTCCTGATCATTTTTGGAAAGAGTATTTCGTATTGTTTTGCCCTGCCCACATTTGCTTCACCCTGATACCAGATGGCACCTTTGATGGTGTAGGGAATCAGCGGTGCAATCATACCGTTATAGAGAACTGTAGGCATATGAGAATTCAATGATGCGGTAATTTTGGGCATATTGGAATAATTTTTACTTCCTGAAAATGTGTATATATTCCCCTCTTTGATCATCGAAACAGGTTTGAATTTCCATTTTCCCGAAAGGCTGATCAAAGTATCATTCTTGCTATCAAGAACAGCGAGATTTTTTTCTCCATAAATTCCACCTCCGTAATTGTTGTCGATTACTTTAATACTGATCGTATTTTTACCCGGATGCAGGATCTCATCTTTAACAGGATAAAGTCTGTCAGCATCCCAAAAACCAAGTTCTGTTTTCCCGCCGATCTTTTTTCCATTTACATAGGCTACATCCATATCATCGATCTTTCCAAGATAAAATTTCAAGTCTTTCAGATCAGTTTCTTCCGGAAGGTTAAAATCTTTTCTAAACCATACAATACCGTCAAAATCCTTAAGCTGTCTGGTTTCCCAGTAAGCCGGCAGATCCATTGTCTCCCAACCCGAAACGTTTAATGTTGGGGAACTGTATTTTTTATCATTTTCTTCATCTTTAAAGCCGTTTTCTAATGCCTCATTAAAGTCGATTTTTTTCAGATCTTTCAGCCAGGAAGCCATTTTCTTCTGATTGTTTTGAGCTTCCTGAAGCTGTTTTTCAGTATTTTCAAATCCTTTTACCTGGGTAACAAAAGATTTTGGAGTCCAGGCTTCTGCCGGAGTTCCGCCCCAGCTGGAATGGATGATACCTATCGGAACCTTTAATTTTTGATACAGGTCTTTGGCAAAGAAATAGGCTGTCGCCGAAAAATCTCCGGTATTCTTAGGGTTAGATACTTTCCATTCACCGGAACAGTCCTTTTCAGGGATATATCCCATTGTTTTTTTTATGGTAAACATTCTGATCTGAGGTATATCTGAAGCAGCGATCTCTTGTGCCGAGTTGTCCACAGGCATATCCTTGCCCCAGCCTTTTACCGGCATTT
Source organism: Flavobacteriia bacterium (assembly GCA_003973375.1). Taxonomy (GTDB): domain Bacteria; phylum Bacteroidota; class Bacteroidia; order Flavobacteriales; family Flavobacteriaceae; genus Namhaeicola. Next base: position 1,966 of record QNYL01000137.1, on the reverse strand, counting down.
CCATATTCGATTGTCCGGAAGCCAGCCATACCTCACCGCTGTACACATCATCAATAATTCTGATCGAATTCCCTGATCGTAGTGTAATTACATAAGGTCCTCCTGCTTTTGGTGTTGGAATCTTAACAAACCAGTTCCCGTTTTTATCGGCAGTAAAGGTCTTATCTTCTCCCCAGGTGGTGGTCAGATCAATACTTGTTCCCGGGGGAGCCCATCCCCAAAGGGGAGTCTTACTTTTCTGCTGTAACACCATATGATCGCTAAAAAGAGCAGGTAAAGTGATGTTCGGGGTATCTTTCTTACAGGAGCCTGATAAGCTGATTAGCAACAGGAAAACAAATATTTTTTTCATGATCTTAAGTTATTTTACAGGTTCTTTCTTCCAGAAATGTTCGATCTCTTCCAGGGTTTTACCTTTAGTTTCCGGTACAAATTTCCAGACAAATAAGGCAGCCAGCAGACTCATAATTCCGTAGATCCAATAAGCGAATCCATTGTGGAATCTTTCTGTTAGCCAGGTGCTGTCATTCATCATCGGGAAGGTGGTTGAAACAATTAAATTGGCAAGCCATTGCGCTGCAACAGCTATAGCCATTACTCCTTTGATGCTGTTAGGGAATATTTCTGACAACAGAACCCAGGTAATCGGACCCCACGACATGGCAAAACTCGCCACATAAAGAAGAATAAACATCAAAGCACTAATACCACCAATCTGTAAATAAAATACCATTCCCAGTCCCAGCATACTGATCATCATACCTAAAGCTCCGATTATCTGCAAAGGTTTACGGCCCAATTTATCAACGGTCATGATAGCAATCACCGTAAAAATCAAATTGATGGCTCCCACTATGATGGTTTGCAAAAGTGCCGAATCAGTTTTTGCACCGATCGATTTAAAGATAGACGGTGCATAATACAACACCACATTGATTCCTACAAATTGCTGAAATACAGATAAGAAGATTCCAACAATAATAACCAGTTTCCCAAAGGACAACCAGGGGGCATTTTTTTCTACCAGTGATTCCCTGATCTCATTAAAAACCACTTCAGATCTTTTTTTACCCACAATTTTATTCAGAATTCCCATAGCCTGGGTATCTTTATCGAGATACATCAGGTAACGCGGGGTTTCAGGTACAAAGAACAGGAAGATCAAGAACAGGGAAGCCGGAATTACTTCAGAAGCAAACATCCATCGCCAGCCTACAACATCGATCCACTCCTGAGTTTGTCCTTTGGCGATAAAATAATTCACAAAATAAACTACCAGCATACCAAAAATAATAGCAAACTGATTGTAGGAAACCAGTCTCCCACGAATATTGGCCGGAGCGATCTCGGCAATATACATCGGTGAGATCATCGAGGCAAGCCCTACGCCGATTCCTCCGATGATGCGGTAGATCATAAACATACCCAGCACCTCAATACCTAAAAAGTTTAATTTATCCGGCATGGCCGAACCAACTGCGGAAATTAAAAATAAAACAGCGGCTACGATCAATCCTTTTTTTCGCCCGATGCTCTGACTCACATAACCTCCCAGAGAGCCTCCGATAATACAACCGATCAGGGCACTGGAAATATTGAAACCATGGATGGTATTGATCAGGCTTTCATTGAGTACACTTCCGTGACGCAGGAACAGATAGTATATAAGCGCATAGATAAAAGCGCCCAGAATAAGTGAATTGAACAAAACTTTGGCAGGGGTAACAAACAGTTTTTTAATCATGTTCAGGGTGTGAGAGCCGACATTCATCCCCTGGAAATGTTTGCTGACCCCAAAACGGGTGATTTTGACCGCAGGAAGAAACGGATAGTGCTTTGCCTCCCCTACGTCGGGTATATCTGAATAACCAGGCTGTTGTTTACTGGATTTTCTGCGGACGGAGTCGTTGCATAAATCAAGCAAGGCCACCGGGATTGTTTCCGCAGTGGCCTCGCAAAGATAATA
>QNYL01000103.1 GCA_003973375.1 Flavobacteriia bacterium | reverse complement strand
TTCTCTTTTTATATCAACGATCTGCATTTTAATCTTGGAGTTAAACTCTTGAACGACAGGTTTGGAATTCAGACCCGTGGGGGTTGTTCTTGTGCAGGTACATACGGACATTTCCTGTTGCATGTGGATCAGCAAACCTCTCATGAGCTTATTGAAAAACTGGCTCAGGGCTGTATGCTCGATAAACCGGGATGGATCAGAATGTCTATTCACCCAACCACTACTGACGAAGAAGTTGCTTACATCTGCGAAAGCATTAAATCACTGGCAGCTAATTTTAAAGAATGGGGAGAGGATTATTCGTACAATAAGAATACCAACGAATTTGAACACAAGACTTTTAAATCTGTAGAAGCAGAGCTGGTTAAGAAGTGGTTTTCCAAAGACTAATAAGTGCTTGTCTATAACGTCCGATATCTTCGTTATTGTTCAAAATTCAAATCCTCAAATACATTAGTATTCTGCGGTTTGAATTTATCTCATGCCTCGATCTCGAACATTATTGTCTAAGCACTAAGCTATTTTAGACAGATACTTTATTTGGATTTTTCTTTGCAGAAGGCTCTTTACCTACATGCTTAAATCTTTTATGAGTCCAGAAATAGTATTCGGGTTGTTCTCTGATCTGATTTTCAAGAATTTCAAAAAATTTATCAGTAATTTGATAATCGGGTAATTCTCTTGGATTTTCAGTGATCACTTTAAAGGTGGCCTGATAATAACCTCTTTTAATTTTGCGGGTATCAACATAGGCTACAGGATAATTGTATTCCTTGGCAAATTTTTCTGCTCCGGTAAAAACCGGAACTCTTTTCCCAAAAAAAGATCGCCAGTACTGTGCCTTTTTGGGTAAAGGATTCTGATCGCTGATCAAACCATAAGTTCCGCTTTCTTTTTTCTTGTAAACCGTATTCATAAGTCGTCTGTACTGTCGGGTAGGAATCAATGTAGAGCCAAATCTCGATCTGGATTTTTTTGCAAGATTATCAAAATATTTATTTTCTACCTGTTTATAGGCTACATAAAAAGGATGATCAAAATGCTGTTTTATGATGGATAACCACTCGTAGTTACTGTGATGGGAAGCCATAAGAATGTTGGAAGGATATTTCTTCATAAAGGTTTTAAGCTCTTCTTCATTGGTAAAGCTGACTCTTTTCATGAATTCTTTTTTACTGATGGTAAAGATCTTGATCATTTCCATAAAAATATCCACAAAGTGATGATAGAATTTTTTTTGGATCTCTTTGATCTCTTTTTCAGATTTTTCAGGAAAAGCAGTTCTCAGGTTGTTGTAAATCACCTTTTTACGGTAACCAATAACATGAAAAGTGATAAAAGATAAAAAATCAGATAATGCATAAAGCAATCTGAACGGAAGAAACGATATCAGATAAATAAACGGATAAACTAAAATAAAAACTAAGAATTGTATCATAATGAAATGCAAATATCGGATATAATTTTATCTTTGAAAATAAAATCTTTTATAAATGGGTTTAGATAAAATAACAATACTGATTATTTTGATCAATGTGATGGTTTCTTATAAGGGTTTTGGAGATCATATCTTTTTTGATAAATACAAATTTCAGATCGCACCAATACTTAACGGAGATAAAATCAGAATGTTGACTTCGGGTTTCCTGCATGTGGATACTTCTCATTTACTATTCAATATGCTGACCCTGTATTTTTTTGCCAGTCCGGTGATTAATTATGTGGGGGTTCCTAAATTTCTGGCTATTTATTTCGGTAGTCTGCTTGCCGGCAGTCTGTTTGCACTCAGTTTTCATAAAAAAGAACCTTATTACACCGCAGTTGGAGCTTCGGGAGCTGTTATGGGAGTGGTTTATGCAGCAATTATGCTGAATCCGGGAATGAGTTTATATATGTTCTTTATCCCGATTCCGATTCCCGCCTATATTTTTGGAGTAGGATATTTGCTGTATTCTATTTTCGGGATGAAAAACCGATGGGGAAATATAGGTCACAGTGCACATATAGGAGGAGCTATTGGTGGTTTTTTACTTACGATCATTCTTTATCCTTCAGTGATAACCACAAATTTGAAAATGACTCTGTTATTGGCTATTCCTATTGTTTTAATGTTTATTTTTAAGGATAAATTAGAGGCCTGATCTTTTTCTTCTAAAATATTCTGACTATTTACTTTACAGATATCATATTGCCAATTCCGCTGCAAAAGTTATTTACTTATAAAATAACTCAGGCCGAAGCCGGATATTTACAAACCGGTATGCGTGTGGCAGTTCCTTTTGGAAAATCAAAGATTTTTACAGGGCTGGTCTATAAGATTCATCAAAATAAACCCGGGGCTTATGAGGCTAAAGAGATCTTTCAAATCCTGGATGAAAAACCTCTGATCACTTTAAAACAGCTGGAACACTGGGAGTGGATCGCTAAATATTATATGTGTTCGCTGGGAGAAGTACTCCGTGCAGGAATTCCGTCTTCCTTCCTTTTAGAAAGTGAAACACTTATCGTTAAAAATAAAGCTTTTGCTGATGAAAAAGCCTTGGACAATGAAGAATTTCTGATCTATGAAGCCCTTGAGTATCAGGACAAGATTAAAATCGAGGAGGTTTATAAGATACTCGGAAAGAAGAATGTTTTTCCTGTAATTCAGAGTTTGCTCAATAAAAAAGTAATTTATACAAAAGAAGAACTTTACGAGCAATACAAACCCAAGCTGGTAAAATATATCCGTTTAAATGAAAGTTATAATGATGATAAAAGTCTGAATGAACTCATCAAAACCTTACAAAGAGCAGAAAAACAACGAAAAGTAATTCTGACCTATTTTCATTTAAAAGCAACCAAAGAACATATCAATCGCAGTACATTAAAAAAAGAATCAGGAGTATCCGATGCTGTGATCAAAGCACTGATCGATAAGGAGATCTTTGAAGTCTATCACCTGCAAAAAGACAGGGTTTCCTTTGATACTCAAATCCTTCCTTTAAAGAATCTTAATGAGGTTCAGGAAACTGCCTATGCTGAAATTAATGATGCCTTTAAAGATAAGAGTGTCACTTTATTACATGGTATCACTTCAAGTGGAAAGACAGAAATTTACAGCAAGTTGATCAAAGAGGTAATTGAATCGGGAAAGCAGGTGCTTTACCTTTTACCGGAAATAGCTTTGACCACACAGATCATCAGCCGGCTGCAAAAATATTTTGGTAACAAGATCACTGTTTTTCATTCGCGTTATTCTTTAAACGAAAGGGTAGAGGCGTGGAACAATATGATTGCTCAAAAG
>QNYL01000020.1 GCA_003973375.1 Flavobacteriia bacterium | reverse complement strand
TTACAGATAATATTCGAAAAAGCACTTCTCCTAAAAAAGATGCCATTGAAACTGCCATAAAAAAAGCAAAATACGATTATATTATTACTACTGATGCCGATTGTATACTGCCGGAGCAATGGTTGTTAAATTACAATGCTTTTATTGCCGCTGAACAGCCGGAAATGATCGTGGCACCTGTTGCGTATAAAACGAACAGATCTTTTTTACAACAATTTCAAAGTCTTGATTTTTTAAGTCTGCAGGGCAGTACGATTGGAGCTTTTGGCATTAAAAAACCTTTTATGTGCAACGGAGCCAATTTATGTTACCGAAAAAGGGCTTTTTTAGGAGTGGACGGATATGCCGGAAATAAATCAATTGCAGGAGGAGATGATATATTTTTAATGGAAAAAATGCTGAAAACCTATCCCGGAAAGGTAAAATATTTAAAAAGCAAAGAAGCCATAGTTTTTACACGGCCTCAGCCCGATTTTAAATCGTTGAAAGATCAGAGGATCCGCTGGGCTGCCAAAACAGGTTCCTATACCAATACATTTGGAAAAATTGTGGGGATGATCGTTTTTATTACCAATTTTTATCTCATCCTTTTATTTATTCTGGCTGCTTTTCAACAGGTCAGTTGGCAGCATTTCGGGGTGGCTTTTCTTATCAAGTACAATGTGGATTTTGTTTTACTTTTCCGCTCTGCTAATTTTTTCGGTCAGCAGGAAACATTGAGCAAATATCTTATTTGCAGTGTTCTGTATCCTCCTTTTGTAGTGTATATTGCTGTTTTATCTTTTTTTAAAACATTTAACTGGAAAGGTCGTGAGTTTAAGAAATAATCGCTTTTTGCAACGCACCTAAATTAGTCTTCTTTTTTAATCAGGTTGATCTGTAAGCGAAACTGTACTTCAACAGGAATTCCTCTTTTTAGAGCAGGTTGAACAATTACCGGAAGTTTTTCGACTCCTTTTTTAAGAATACTGTCGATTTCTGGAATTGAGGCTCTGATTTCCTGACTTGTATTGATCTTAGTGATTTTTATTTTTCCTGTTTTTGAGATAAGAAGATCGATAAAAACAGGACCGAAAACATCTTTTTTGGCAACAATCTCATTTTTATTTAAAGTTTTTTCAAGATTGTTTACCAGTACACTTTCAAAACACAGATTTTGTTTTTCGTAAGCATCGCAGTTGTTGCAGGCACGGAAAAGCGGATACACATCAACCGTATTATAGTCAACTTCCATGCTTAAAAATTCCTGATCCTGAGGCATTGACCTGTCAGGCGAAAAAAAATCGCAGGAAGTAAAGAATAATAAAATGAATATTGCGATAATTTGCCTTAAAATCATCATATCAGTTTGATAATGTGAAAGTACAAATTATTTTGGATTGGAGTATTATTTGTTGAAAATCTGTGAAAATTGTTGATGACTTTTACTCAATTTTAACACCTTCATTAAAAAAATCCTTTCTGATTTCCCGTATTCTTTTTACGGCATAATCAAAGGATTTTTTATCTTTATCCTGAAATCTTTCAACATACCACTGATAATATTTTAAAGGTATTTTTTTATCCTTATAATAATCATCCGCAGCAAGGGCCAGTTGCATAAGGGCTGAATAATTCTTATAATTGTTTTCATAGGCTTCTTTGAAATATTTTATAGCTTTTTTAAACTCTTTCTTTTCAATAGCAATTAGTCCAAGTTCGAACAATTGCTTGTCAATTTCAGGTTTTAAAAACATGATCGACATTCGGAAGTTCATTTCGGCCTCTTTGATATTTCCCTTTTCTTTGTTGATCAAGCCCAGATAATACAAAACCTGGGCATCATGCCAGTCGAGCGTACGTGCTTTTTTAAAATATTTTTCAGCTTGCTCATAATCTTTTAGTTTCATAAAAGTGAAGCCGTACATTTTGTAGGTGAAAAGTGTTTTAAAATTTAGTTCCTCAAGCTTTTTCAAATAGACAAGTGTTTGCTTATACTCTTTATTCTTAAATAAATATTTTACATACAGTTGATTGAAATTGATGCTGTTAGGATTTAATTGTAAACCTTTTCGGATAAAGATTCCGGTTGAGTCTTTAAATTTTATCTTATTAAAAAATTTGGTCAGTTCGTAAACTGATTTGATGTGCGTGGTATCGATTTTGTAGGACGAAAGAAAATAATTTCCGCTTTTTAAAAATCCCCGGGCTCCTTTATTTTTATAGATCATTCCCAGTTCATAATAATATTCCGGATTTAATGAATCAGCTTTGATCAGTTCTTCTAAAAGGAGGATCGCATCTTTTTTACGGTATTCTTTGGTATATAGTTTTGCAAGATTGAATTTTAACAGGAGGTTTGAAGAATCTTTCTGTATAATTTCCTTATAAATACCCATTGCCTTGTCTGTATTACCATGTGCCAAATATGACTTACCGAGTTCCTGCCAAACAACTAAGGATTCTCTTTTCTGTAAAGCTTTTGTATAAAATTCAATTGCTTCTGAGTATTTACCGCTTTTTTGGCAGATCAAACCTTGTTTTGCCAGTACATCAAAAGTTTGAGGAGCTTCCTTTAGTTTACTTAATGCATTTTTATAATTTCCGATACGGTATAGGCTGTCGGCAAGCTTTAAAACCTGAGTTTGTGCATCGGTTTTTAAGAATAAAAAGAATATAATGAAAAGAGAGAAAAGGCTTTTGTTCATATTTCGGATTCTTTTTGATAAAATTCCGGATTATTGAGTTAATATTTTATAAGTCGGATCCCTGAATATAAGATGGTAAATCAGTCAGCATAAATATTGAGATTCACCGGGTAATTTCTACTGGTTTTCAATCACCCGGTGAAAAAATTATTCCACATTTAACGAAATGGGTAACGTATATTTAACAGCTACTGCTTTCCCGTTTACTTTTCCCGGTTCCATTTGTGGTAAACTTGAAATTACCCTGATAGCCTCTTCTGCCAGTTTTTTATGTGGAGCTCGGGATCTGACATTGGTAATGTGTCCGGATTTATCAATAGTAAATTGTACATAAACCCGTTTTTTACCTGATTTCAGTCCTAAATGATTTGCTATATCTGAATCAAAGTTTTCTCTTACAAAATCAGAAATAAACCCGGAAAAATCATCTTTAGTTCTCGTAGTCTTTTTATATCCCGGATAGAACGGAGTTTCATCGATCAAGGCAAAAGGAATCGTATCAGAGGGAGAGAATTTATGGTTTTTCCAACTTTTTTTCAAAGCTTTCCAGTTCATAATTTCCTGAACAGCTCTTGTTCCGTCTTCCATTTCAAAAAACTTAAAT
>QNYL01000232.1 GCA_003973375.1 Flavobacteriia bacterium | reverse complement strand
TAAAAGCTTTTATAAAACAGTTAAAACCTCATTATCAAGAGGTTATAAACTTAAGATATTTTCACGACCTGAGTTATAAAGAGATCTCTGATGAGATCAACGAGCCTTTGAATAATGTAAAGGTAAAATTGCTAAGAGCGAGAAAATTACTTTCCGAGATTATTTCCGAACAAAAATTCAACTGATTTAATATGTCTTCTTCAGCATTAAAATTTATAAAATCTTTAGGGCCCGGTTTACTTTTTGCAGGCGCCGCAATCGGTGTTTCACATTTGGTACAATCTACAAGAGCCGGTGCCGATTTTGGTTTCGGACTCCTTTGGGCTTTGTTGCTGGTCAATCTCTTTAAATATCCTTTTTTTCAATACGGCCCGCGATATGCCCGAGCCACCGGTGAAAGTCTGATCGACGGATATGCAAAACTTGGAAAAGGAGTGCTTCTTACTTATTTTATTCTTACTTTTTTAACCATGTTTACCATTCAGGCCGCTGTGACCATTGTTACTGCAGGTCTGGCATACAATCTTTTCGGAATAACGGCAGATCTGAATATTTGGGTGATGATAATCACCGGAATAAGTTTACTGATCTTGTTGCTGGGGAAATATAAATTTTTAGATAATCTGATGAAAGTAATTATCGTTGTGCTTACCATCAGTACCGTAGCAGCAGTAGTGCTGGCATTAAAAGATCATTCTGATATAATAAGTTTTGAACAAATTCTTCCGGAAGGATCTGTAGGAATTGCTTTTCTGATCGCCTTTCTGGGCTGGATGCCTGCTCCGCTTGATGTATCGGTATGGCATTCTCTATGGACGGTGGAGAAAGGAAAAGAAGCTGATGAGGAGATCAGCGTAAAAAGATCACTTTTCGATTTCAATATCGGTTATGTAACCACAATTTTCTTGGGAATCTGTTTTATGGCGTTGGGCACTTTTGTGATGTTTCATTCCGGACAGCAATTCAGTGCAGGTGCTTCAAAATTTGCAAGTGAACTGATCAGCCTTTATACCAGTAGTCTTGGAAAACATACAGCCATCTTTATTTCACTGGCTGCTTTTACAACGATGTTCAGTACTACGATCACAACGCTCGATGCTTCCCCCCGGTCAATGGCAAGAACAACCGAGCTTCTTTCCGGAAAAAGTTCCGGAAAATTATATTTTTTCTGGATCTTTTTACTCGCTGCCGGGACTATTGTGATTCTTTCTTTTTTTATTACCAATATGAAAGCCATGGTCAAACTGGCTACGATCCTGTCCTTTTTAACGGCTCCATTCTTTGCGATCATCAATTTTATCCTGATCGACAGCAAATATACTCCGGAAAAATACCGGCCGGGTTTAGGTTTAAAGATCTTAAGTTATATGGGAATAGTTTTTCTTATAGGTTTTAGTATCTGGTATTTGATCAATCTATAGCTTATAAAGTGTCTATCCATAAAGTCGTCGAAATGAAAAAATTATCTTTTTGCGCCTTTCTCCTTTTTTATTTTACCTAATACACAGGCATTTGCTGCAATAAAAAAAACAAAAATCTATCAGAAATATAAATTTACTATCGGTAAAACCAAGTTAAAATAAGTTTTTAAAATAATCTTTTAGAATAAGATCATTCTCAGAAGCCGGAGTAAAAATTTCAAGCAGGGCAGGTTTTTCGGATACTTCAAAAAATCGTTTTAATTTTTCATTAAGATCCTTTTCATTTGCAGCTTTAAAGTAATCAAATCTATACAGTTCGCATAAAGACTCTGCATTCATGTCATGTGGGGTCTCAAAATACTCAAGAGCAGTCGATTTTTTAGGGCCGGCCAGAAATCTAAAAATACCTCCTCCTGAATTGTTAATTAAAATGATCCTGAAATCCTTACGGATATATTTATTCCACAATGCATTACTGTCGTAAAAGAAGCTGATATCCCCTGTTATAAAAACAGTTCTTTCTTTTACCTTTAGTGAAGCACCTACTGCAGTTGATGTGCTACCGTCAATACCACTTGTTCCCCTGTTACAAAAAACCTTTAAAGACGGATCAATATCAAATAACTGACTGTATCGTATAACAGAACTGTTGGATAACTGCAGTTGAGCCGCCTGCGGAATATTTTTTAGGATGATCTCAAATACTTTCAGATCTGAGAAAATGATCTTCTCCAGATACTCCATGTGTTTCTGCAACCTGATGTCTTTTACAGATAGCCATTTCTTTTGATATAAACTCTCTTTCGTCTTGGTTAAGAAGAAAAACTGACTAAAGAACAGTTGTGGTGACACCATAAAATGATGTTTCAGACAATGATACGTGTCGGGGGCATTGTACTTATCAACATGCCAGTGATATTTTGGAGGTAATTTTCTTAAAAATTGCTTGATCTTTTTTGAAACCACCATTCCACCAAAAGTCAACAGGATCTCCGGTTGTAATTCCTGAAGTTCCTGTTCTGTTAAAGGAATGATCAGTTTATCAATACTATTTATAAATTTATGATGATAAACATTAGAAGTTGTTTCTGTAAATATAAGTACTGAAGGATCTTTTAGCAGATGCTCCAGCTGGGTTTGTATCATTTCATCCGGGAAGAAACTACCCAGTAAAACCATTTTTTTAGAGGAAGCATTCCAAATATCGGCATATTTTTGCAGATCATCCACATCCAGCGGAACTTCATCAAGCAGAGAATCTTTTATAATTTTTCCCTTTTCGGGGATATCAACAGTAAAATCTTCAATAAAATCATAAAGAGGTTCATCAAAAGGAACATTGATATGCACAGGACCCTTTAGTTCATTAGAAATTCTTAATGCCTCCTGAATTAAAAAGCTATTTCTATCAAAAATTTCTTTTGAAGCACCTGCATTCATTTCCTCAAGATTAGCACTAAAAAGAATATGATTCTTAAAAACATTTTCCTGACGTATAGTTTGTCCATCACCTATATCAATAAACTTTTTAGGCCTATCGGCAGATATTACCACCAAAGGAATCTTACTGTAAAAAGCTTCCGCAACAGCAGGATAATAGTTCAGTAATGCCGAACCGGATGTACAGACTAAAGCTGCCGGAGTTCTGCTTTGCTGTGCCATCCCTAAAGCCATAAAAGCAGCACTGCGTTCATCTACCACACTATAGGTTTCTATCTCCGGGGTATTGGTAAAACCAATGATTAAGGGGGCATTTCTTGAACCGGGCGATATCACAACATCATTAATATGATGAGTTTTACAAAGACCAACTACAAGTTGCGCCAGTTCATTTTTAGGATAGTGAGGCATGAATAAAATTTAAATGTATAAACACAAATATAGTAGAATTC
>QNYL01000122.1 GCA_003973375.1 Flavobacteriia bacterium | reverse complement strand
CTCTTACATAAGGAGGATTGCTTACGATCACATTAAATTTCTCCTCAATATTTTTTATGGTCAGAATATCAGCTTTTATAAAATGTATGTCAGCCTGATTCATTTTTGCATTTTCTTTGGCAGTACTGATCGCATTTTCTGACACATCCAGAGCCCAGATCTCTGCATCAGGTAGATTTTTAGCCAGAGATACGGCAATACAACCACTCCCGGTTCCGATATCCAGAATTTTAGGTTTTGATTTCTGAATTTTAGATCTTTCAATAATCCAGGCAACCAGTTCTTCGGTTTCAGGCCGGGGGATCAGAACTTCTTTATTCACTTTAAAAGGAAGATTATAAAAATAACTTACACCTATTATATATTGTACAGGTTCTTCATTCTTTAATCTGCTTAAGGCGGAAAAAAACTTATTTTGATCCTGTTCGCTGATCTTTTTTTCAGAATTTAGAGCAATATCAACTCTTTTCATCTGAAAATATGCTTCGGCAAGCAAATAGAAGAAATTATTGATCTCCTCTGCGGGATAGAGTCCGGATAATTCCTTTTGAAAGTTATTTTTTATCTGTAAAAGCGTCATCTGTAAATTTTAAAGATCTTTGATCATCCATACGTTACAGGAATAGTGGCAGGTATTTCCCAAAGAATGATACATTTTTTTAAAGCCATTCTTTTTGTAAAGTCTTATCGCAGATGTCATATTTGGAAAAGTTTCCAGGTAGCACTGTTTAAAACCGGCTTTTTTGGCAAAATCAAGGCATTTAAGGATCAGTGATTTACCAATCTTTTTCCCTCTGGCCTCAGGTTTCATATACATTTTTTGCAGTTCGCAAATATTTTCCTCAACGCCTTGAAGTCTGTTAATTCCACAACCAGCAACAAGTTCGTCATTCAGTAAAGCCACATAATAAACGGATCCTTTTGTTTGATAAGCATCGAACATAGAAAGGGTTTCGGCATCGGTATAGGCTGTACCTTCTATGGCTGCATCGAATTCCTCCAGCGTGGTTCTGATGATTTTTGATACAGAAGAATTATCGCTCTTTTGTATTGGCCTGATTTCAATTCTATCCGTCATTTTTCTTATTAAAACTTGCAAACAATTTTCAAAAATAATCATTAGTTTTTTTATATTAGTTTTTTTAATCAGCTTAGATGAAAAAAGATCTCAATGAGTTTTATATGGAACGCTGTATCCGTCTTGCTTTGAATGGATTAGGGCGTACTTATCCTAATCCTTTGGTGGGTTGTGTGATCGTTCATAATGGAAAAATTATCGGTGAAGGCTGGCATCAAAAGGCAGGGGAGCCCCATGCAGAGGTCAATGCGATCAATTCTGTAAAAGATGAATCCTTATTGCCCGAATCAACTTTGTATGTTAATCTTGAGCCCTGCTCTCACAGGGGAAGAACGCCTCCCTGTTCTGATCTTATTGTACGTAAAAAGATAAAGAATGTGGTGATTGGCAGTGTTGATTACAACAGTCAGGTATATGGAAAAGGGATTGACCATTTAAAAAAACACGGATGCAATGTAATTGTAGGTATCAAGGAAAAGGAGTGTTACGAGCTGAACAAACGTTTTTTTACCTTTCATAAAAAAAAGCGACCTTATATTATATTGAAATGGGCTGAAACCAGAGATGGTTTTATCTTTCCTGATAAAAAAGATGAAGAAGGTGTTGCTAAACCGGTATGGATCACCAATAAATATTCACTGCAAAAGGTGCATCAGTTACGGGCAAATGAACAAAGCATTCTGGTAGGTTTTAATACGGCAAAAATTGATAATCCCAGATTGAATTTACGCGATTATTTTGGTAAGGATCCATTGCGTCTGCTCATCGACAAGAACCTGAAAACCAGTGCTGATTCTTATCTGCTTGACAGAAAAACTAAAACCGTGGTTTTTAATGCTATAAAAGATAAAAATATTGATAAGAATTTGATATATATTAAATTAGATTTTAGTGAAGATGTGCCAAGGCAGATTGTAAAATATCTCTATGAACAGGAAATTCAATCTTTGATCGTTGAAGGAGGGGCGGTTACCCTACAGAGTTTTATCGAGGAAGGTCTTTGGGATGAAGCATGGATATTTACAGGAGATGTCTCTTTTCAGAAGGGGCTAAAGGCACCGGTACTGGAAGGAAATCTTAAAGAGCGGATCCCGATTGTTAATGATGAACTTAGAATTTATACCAATGATTAAAAATATAATCTTTGACCTTGGCGATGTTCTTATCAATTTAGACCGATTGAACACGCAAACCGAATTGAAGAAACTGGGTTTATATGAATTTTCTAAGGAAATGACCGATTTGAACCTGAACTATGAAAAAGGACTGGTTTCAACAGAGGCGTTTATCAGCTATTATAAAAATATTTTTAAAGACAGAGGAGAGGATGAACTTGTAAAAATGTGGAATGCTATTTTATCTGATTTTCCGGAATACAGGCTTAAGTTTCTGGAAAATATTGATAAAAAATATAGTTTGTTCCTTTTTAGTAATTCAAACGAATTGCATCTGAATTATTTTAAGAAAAAAGCGGGAGATGATTTTTACAGCAGATTCAGTAATTGTTTTGAAAAGGAATATTATTCATTTCAGGTAAATCTTCGTAAACCTGATCCGGAGGCATTTCAGTTTATTTTAGACGAAAATAAATTAAAACCTGAAGAAACCTTATTTATTGATGATACCAAAGAAAATACCGATTCAGCGAAAAAACTGGGGATGCGGGTATGGAATCTTCAGGCGGGAAAGGAAGATGTAACCGATCTGTTTCAGAAATTTCCATCTCTTGAAAAAACAATATTAAAACCTTAATTTCTGAATTTATTATTTTGACAGCCTTTTCAGATACATACCGAACCCTTGTAAAACCCTCAGAAGAAGGGATCTTTAAAGACAGAGGTAGTAAATTTATTGCCTATGCATTCCCTGTACAGGAAGAAGATAAAATTCAGGAACACATTCAGGAGTTGAAAAAGATGCATCATAAGGCAAGACATTGGTGTTATGCCTGGAGGATTGGAACCGAGAATCCCCGTTTTAGGGCAAATGACGATGGTGAGCCCGGTAACAGTGCGGGACAACCCATTTATGGACAGATCCTTTCTTATGATCTTACCAATGTTCTGGTAGTGGTGGTGAGGTATTTTGGAGGTGTTAAGCTGGGGGTAGGAGGTTTGATCAATGCATACCGGACTTCAGCCGGACTTACCCTCGAAAAAGCAGAGATCGTTGAAAAGACCATTGATGCGACCTTTAACCTGCAGTTTGAATATAAGGATCTGAACAAGGTGATGAGATTGATAAA
>QNYL01000150.1 GCA_003973375.1 Flavobacteriia bacterium | reverse complement strand
TGTTCCAAAATCCAAAAAATTCCAACGAGGACTTCCCAATTGTGTCATGATTCCAACTTTTTCTCCTCGCTTCAGTCCTAGGTTGCGCAGCCCGGCACTCACTCGATTGATTTGGGTGATGCACTCATCTGTGCTGTATTTTTCCCATCCCAAATTTTGTTTTCGGACAAGAGCAGCTTTGTTTGAAAATTTGACTTGTTGATACGGAAAGATGTCAAATAAACGGCGGAAGTCTATTTGTGAAATGAAAAAGAATCGATAAGACTTTGTGAACCTTGCGGAAATCTTTGCGAGCCTTGCGGTTTAAAGAAGTAATTAGCATTGAGAAAATTCAGCGTTAATCTGCGGAATCTGCGGGAAAATTAGAGATTTGAAAATTAAGTCAAAAGTCGAAGGTCAAATCACTCATCATTCATAACTCAACAGAAAGCTCTGTGGAATAATTCTTTTCAGGAGTGAAGAGGGAAAAGGAATTAGTTGATTTTCTGATATGTCAATGAGCCAATCTTTTAATCCTTCAATCTTTTAATTTCTTTGCGGCTTTATAATTTATTTTTGCGAGCTTTGCGTGAAAGGAATCCAGTGATCAAGACAAAGCAAAAAGGGATTAAAATTCAAGAAAAAAGATAAAGGATAAAAGATAAAAGTGGAATAATTTTTATTGGAGCAAAGAGGAATTAGCAAAAAAAAGGAGCGTTCTGTTCCCTGTAAAACACAGAACAAAAAACAAAAAAACAACAAACAGTTACTCCTCAACTGTAAAAGATGCCTGTAAACTTGCCGAAGAACTGCCTCCTATCCATACTTTGAAATCTCCGGGCTCAACTTCCCATTTGTTTTTGGCGGAAAAGAATTGAAGGGATTCATGATCTAAAATAAATCTTATTGTCTTTGTTTCCCCTGCCTTTAATCTTACCTTTTCAAATCCTTTTAATTCCCTTACCGGACGTGTAATGCTCGCCACAAGATCTCTTATATACAATTGTACCACCTCTTCGCCTTCTCTGTCTCCGGTATTGTTTAGCTCAACACTGACCTCGATTTTATCATTTTTGGAGATCCTTGTTTTACTTAGTTTCAGGTTTTTATATTTAAAAGTGGTATAACTCAATCCGTAACCAAATTCATACAACGGATCATTTTTTTCATCGGTATAATGCGACCAGAATACTTTATCAGCTTTAGGCAACACAGGTCTTCCGGTTTGTTTATGATTATAATAAATAGGAATCTGACCTACACTTCTGGGAAAGGTCATGGGAAGTTTTCCTGAAGGATTATAATCACCGTAAAGTACCTGTGCAATGGCATTACCACTCTGCGTACCCAAATGCCAGGCCTCAATAATAGCAGGGATTTTTTTATCAGCCCAGTCAATAGCCAGCGGGCGTCCATTCATCAGCACCAGAACAATATTTTTATTCACTTTATACACCTCTTCTAAAAGATCTTGTTGTAATCCGGGCAATTCTATTGAAGTCCGGCTTCTTCCTTCACCTGTCTGGAACCCATGTTCTCCAAGCACCATGATAACAACATCTTTATTTTTTGCTGCTTCAATGGCTTCTTTAAATCCTGTTCTGTCTGTCGTATTGATATGTATCTCCGTAGTGAAATCAGCATTTCCATCAAACAGTCTTACCCCTTTTTTATGCGTAATCTTATTACCGGAATATTTTTGCAGACCTTCCAGTACCGATACAGCCGAATTGTCCGGAGCAACAGCTCTCCAGCTTCCCAGCGGACTGTGTTTATCGGCGGCAAGCTGACCGATTAAAGCAATTTTCAACCCTTGTTTTTTTAACGGAAGGAGTTTATTATTTCCTGAAACCGATTCATTTTTAAGTAAAACAATTGATCTTTTAGCCATATCGAGAACGGCTTTATGAATTTCTTTACTGCCTACGATCTGTTTTTCTCTTTGTGGATCACAGTATTTGTAAGGATCATCAAAAAGCCCTAATTCAAATTTTACTTTTAAAATTCTTCTTACGGCATCATCGATCAGTTTTTCATCAACTTTTCCTTCTTTAACCAGCTCTTCAAGATTATTAACATACAAATAGGATTCCATATCCATATCTGATCCTGCCTTTACGGCTAACTCTGCTGCTTCTTTTCCATCTTTTGCATATCCATGCATTACCATTTCACCTATAGAAGCCCAATCGGACACCACAAAACCTTTATAATTCCATTTTCCTTTTAAAATATCCCTTTGCAGGAATTTATTTCCGGTAGCAGGAATTCCGTTCAACTCATTAAAAGAGTTCATAAAGGTTTTTACGCCTGCCTTTACCGCTGCTTTAAAAGGAGGAAATATCACGTTATAAAGTGTAGATAAACTTACATCAACAGTATTGTATTCTTTTCCCGATTCTACAAAGCCGTAGCCTGCAAAATGCTTTGCACAGGCTGCAATGGTATTGGTTGCCGAGAGATCATCCCCCTGAAAACCTTTAACCCTTGCATAGGCAATTTTACTTCCCAAAAAGGGATCTTCACCGGCACCTTCCATTACTCTCCCCCATCTGGCATCTCTGGAGATATCAACCATCGGAGCAAAGGTCCAGTTGATACCACTTGCCGAGGCTTCAACAGCTGCTGTTCTTGCAGAATTCTTAATAGCTTTCAGGTCCCAGCTTGCTGCTTCTGCCAAAGGTATCGGACTTAAGGTCTTGTATCCGTGAATCACATCAAAACCTATGATCAGAGGAATTCCTAACCTCGTTTCCTCTACCACTGTTTTTTGAACTTCCCGTATCTTTTTAACATCTCCCACATTTAACATAGATCCAATCAAACCGGCCTTAAGTTGTTTGATCTTTTTCGCCTTTAAAGCTTCTGTTTCCTCCGGTGTAGGACCCGTAACATTCCAGAAACCTGCATATTGGTTCATTTGCCCTATCTTTTCTTTCAGAGTCATTAAGGCAAGCACAGAATCAACTCTTTTATCGATTTTTAAAAGTGAAATTTTATTTTTATAATAAGGTTTTAAGGTATCCGTTTTAACCGGATGCTCTGTTTTAAACATATTGTTCAGATTATTGCTATAGCCTATTAAGAATGTCGTGAGAAAGATTATAAAGAAAAAGTTTTTCATAAATAAAGAATTGGATCTGTTTTAAAAATATAAATTTAATCTTTTTGGAAGACTCTTACATAATCAATTATCATTTTCTGCGGAAATATACCATCATCTATTCCTTTTTGTCCACCCCAGTCTCCACCAACAGCTATATTAAGTTTAAGATGGAACGGCTGATCAAAAGGCCATTCCGCTACGCCTTTATACTCATTTTTAAAGGTATTATAAACCTTTCCATCGAGTAAAATATTTATCTTTTCCGGAG
>QNYL01000268.1 GCA_003973375.1 Flavobacteriia bacterium | reverse complement strand
ACCACCAATATAATGGCTGTAAATACGGGGAAGAATCATAAGATTAATGGTGAGTTAAAATTGTTCGCTGTTAAAGATATTGAAGAACTTCCATTAGAAATAGATGCCTATTACAATTTTAGCTTACATGAAATGTATAGAGTATCGTTAGGTGCCGGTTTTAAGGTTGAGGTATTTACCGGTGAAAATGCAGCCTTTACCATACCCTTGAAATTAGAGATCTTTCCATTTCATCAATTCAAAAATGTTTCGTTTTTATATGAAATTGCGCCGGAGATTTATTTTAACAAAGACCAAGTGAGCTTAAGAAACCTTTTCGGATTGCGTTATACATTTTTAAAGTGATTTTATAGCTAAGGGCTTCACTTAAGTGAAACCCTTAATTTTTACATCTCAAACCCCAGTTCCACATTTAGTTTTTCTGCAATCAGTTTAATGATACGTGTTTTTAGGGCCGGAATTTTTATTTTTTCAATCACATCGTTCCCAAAGGCAAAAAGCAGCAGGGCTTTGGCCTCTTTTTCAGGAATACCCCGGCTTTGCAGATAGAACATAGCTTTTTCATCCAGTTCACCAACGGTACAGCCGTGGGAACATTTTACATCATCGGCAAAGATCTCGAGTTGAGGTTTGGCGTTTACCGTAGATTTTTTTCCGATAAGGATATTATCATTCTGCTGAAAGGCATTGGTTTTTTGTGCTTCCGGATCAACGATCACCTTGCCGTTAAAAACGCCCGTAGCAGTACCTTCGTAAATACCTTTATAAAGTTCAAAACTTTCCCCATTTTCTTTTTGGTGATGTATTAAAGTGTGGTTGTCAACATGCTGATCATCACCAATAATTGTAACTCCGTTTAAGTTGGTAGTCAGGTTTTCCCCTTCGTGATACACACTAATATTATTCCGCGTAAGCTTACCCCCAAAAGAAAATGTATTTACCGAAGCAATACTGTTGTCCTTTTGTTTGATATACATATGATCGATCAAAGAGGCTTTTTTATTATCGTTCTGCACCTTATAATAATTAATAATGGCACGTTTATGGGCAAAGATCTCTGTTACAGAGTTGGTTAAAACCACATTCTTACTCAGGCTCTGATGGCGCTCGAAGATCTGAACATGAGAATTCTCTCCCACGATGATGAGGTTACGTGGATTCAGCATCATTTCAGTTTCCTTTCCGGTAGAAAAGAACAGCAGCTGAATAGGTTTTTCAAGAATTGTATTTTTTGGGATATGGATAAAAGCTCCTTCTTTGGCAAAGGCCGTATTCAATGATGTAATACTATCGGCATTATCAGCAGCCTTATCGAAATAATGATCGATGATCATTTTGTATTTTGGCTTTTTCAGTGCAGCGGAGAGCAGACAAATATCGGCTTCCTCATGGGTAGTTGTACTTAAAAATGAACTGTAAACCCCATCAACAAAAACAATCTTATACGATTCTATTTCGTGTAAAAAGTACTTTTTAACTTCCTGTAATTCAATATTATTTTCAATGGTTGGAAAAATACTGTAATCGTATTTTAACACAGGTTTTAACGAAGTGTATTTCCATTCCTCATCTTTTTTGGTGGGAAAACCTTTATTTTCAAAGTTTCCGATGGCTTTATAACGAATATCATGAACACTCGAATCGATATCGATATGATCTCTGTTTTCAAACGCTATAAAAGCCGCAACTAATTTTTCTTTTAAGTCCATTTCACTGTTTTGTGTTTTGGGTTTGTTGTTTTGTGTTTTGGGTTTGTGGTTTGTTGTTTGTGGTTTGTTGTTTCGGGTTTGTTGGATTATTTATATTTATGACCTTTAAATTCAGTCTTGTTCAAATAACTTATAAATGAACCAATCTTATTACTCAGCTCAATTGTTTTTTCTATCAGATCATTAAATTTTTGATCATTAATATATTCTCTGTCTTTAATTCTATAAAGTTGAGAGCGGGTTTCTCCACATGATCCTTTAGCTATTGAAAGAAATTGTTTAAATTCTTTATTTCCATTTCTTTCAAAACCTTCGGCAATATTATCCATAATTGAACCACTTGATCCGTTTATTTGTTCTTTGAGCTTAAAATCTTTTTCAAGAGGTGTTGACCGGATCAACATATTAATATCATTACAGATATCTCTTGAAAGTTTCCAGATTTCGAGGTCTTCAAATTTTCTAATCGTTGACATTTTACTTTATATTTGAACAATCAAACGCTAAACACAGAACAACAAACTTTTTTTATTTCAACCAATCATATCCCTTTTCTTCCAGCTCAAAAGCCAGTTCCTTACCACCGGATTTGATGATTTTTCCGTTGTACAATACATGCACAAAATCCGGAACGATATAATCCAGCAGGCGTTGATAATGTGTGATTACAATAGTGGCATTATCTTTACTTTTCAGCTTATTTACACCGTTGGCCACAATTTTCAATGCATCGATATCAAGGCCGGAATCGGTTTCATCCAAAATAGCCAGTTTGGGTTCGAGCATGGCCATCTGGAAGATCTCATTTCGTTTTTTCTCCCCCCCTGAAAATCCTTCATTTAACGATCGCGACAGGAATTTTCGGTCCATTTCCAGCATATCAGCCTTTTCTCTTATCATCTTCAGCATTTCCTTTGCAGGAAGATCATCCAGTCCCAAAGCTTTTCGTTTGGCATTGATGGCCGTTTTAATAAAATTGGTGGTAGTTACCCCGGGTATTTCCACCGGATACTGAAACGACAGGAAGATACCGAGATGCGCCCGTTGCTCGGGTGACAAGCCAAGAATGCTCTTGCCTTCGAAAAGCACGTCGCCTTCGGTAACCTCATAGGTTTCATTTCCGGCAATTACGGATGACAGTGTACTTTTTCCGGAACCGTTTGGCCCCATAATGGCATGAACTTCCCCCGGATTGATCTCCAGATTGATTCCCCTAAGGATCTCTTTACCCTCTATTCCTGCGTGTAGGTTTTTTATTTCTAACATTTTCTTAAGTCTTAAAGTCGAAAGTCAAAAGTCGAAAGTCAATCTGCACTGTTTTAAATTGATCTCCATTCCTTTAACTATTTGACTTATTATATTATTTGTTTGATTTATCTAAATATTTAATTAATCCACTTATCATTTTTGATATATTTGTTATACCATTATTCAATTGATCGAACTCGCTTTGTTCGAGATAATTTAAGTCCAGAGCAAGAAATAACTGAGATCGTACTTCTCCGGCCGAACCTTTTGCGTAATAAAGAAACTGAATGAATTCTTTATCAGTATTTCGTTCAAATCCTTCTGCTATATTTGAACTTATTGAGATTGAGGCACGTCGAATCTGTCTTTTTAAATCGAAATCTTTATCAAAAAGTCCGTTATTTGAAATAATATAGAGTTCTTT
>QNYL01000063.1 GCA_003973375.1 Flavobacteriia bacterium | reverse complement strand
AATTACTGGAAAAATATTTTGATGCCGAGACAAGTTTAGCTGAAGAAGCCATCCTGAAAGAATATTTCAGTCAGCCAAATATTTCATCACATCTGGAGCCTTATAGAGATATGTTTGTCTATTTTAATCAGAGCAGTAGGGAAGTTGCTGAAAAAGAGATCGTTTTATCTCAAAGGAATCCTCTTTTACAATGGCTGTCGATTGCTGCGGCACTAATATTGATGGTAAGTGTATATTCTGTTTATCAGAAAAATGAAAGAGAAAAACAAGAAGCCCGGTTGGCTTATATTGAAACTACCAGAGCTTTGAATATGATTTCTCACAATTTAAACAAAGGGAACAGAGCCATAGTAAAACTGGGAACCTTTGATCAAACAACAAATAAAATTTTTAAAAACAATAAATAACAATTAAAAAACAGTATTATGAAAATAAAGAATTTAATCCTGGGATTATTACTGTCAGTAGCGCCTTTTATTACACAGGCACAATCGCAATTTGACCGGTTTGAAGATATTGACGGGGTAAGCTCAGTAATCGTAAATCAGAAAGCTTTCGAGCTGATGAGCAAGATTGGTGCCGAAACCGATGAGGAATACCTTGATCTGATCAAAAATATCAAAACCTTAAAGGTTTTTGCAACGGAAGATCCAAATGTAGCCAAACAGATGAAAGCTGAAGCAGACAGATACCTTAAAAGTGGAAAACTGGAAGAGCTGATGCGTGTAAAAAATAAAGATGATAATGTAAAGATCTACGTGAAAGAAGGAGATAACGAAAATTTTGTAAAAGAACTTTTTATGTTCGTAAACAATGCTTCAGGCGGAGATCATGAAACGGTGATCATTTCGCTGACAGGTAATATCGATCTGAGGCAGGTTTCCAAGCTTACAGATAAGATGGATCTTCCCGGAGGAGATGAACTGAAGAAAGTAAAATAACCTAAAAAGAAAAGATCATGAAAAAATATATGAAGATTCTGTTCCTGTTTTCCGGTGCTGTAATGTTTCTGACTTCCTGCAATAAAGAGGAAACACTACAGGAATACTACATTAAGAATCAGGAAAATGATAATTTTATATCTATAGATATCCCAAGAAGTATCATCACTTTAAAGGATGATGTGCCTCAGGAATCGAAGGAAGCCTTTAATTCAATAAAAAAGCTTAACATTCTTGCTTATAAAGAGACAAATGAAAATAAAGCGGATTATAAAAAGGAAAAAAGTAAGCTTGAAAAGATCCTCAAATCCAAAAAGTATGATGAACTGATTCGGATGAAACACAAAGGGGCAAATATCCGGGTAAAATATATTGGAGATGATAACGGTATTGATGAAATGGTAGTTTACGCAGTAGATAAGAAAAGAGGTTTTGCAGTGGCCAGAGTGATCGGTGAGGATATGAAACCTGAAAAGATCATTAAAATGATGAAAAATATCGATAAGATTGATGAAGGAGGTGTTTTTTCCTCACAGATAGAAGGAATAATAAAAGGAATGGAATAAACCTAATTTTATAAAAACCTTAACATTTTAATAACCAGTTTTATACAAATAAAGGCAAATATTTGCCTTTATTATTTTTATATTTGCTCGTTTTAAAAAAATAACAAAAATTATAATTTATGAGATTACGACTAATCATGATCTTTCTGTTTTTTGGAATTACTTTTGTTCAGGCACAGGAAGCTTCAAAGATCAATCCTGTTTACAGGGCTGAAAGAGAAAAAATTAATGATCTGGTTCACACCAAATTAAAAGTTAAATTTGATTTTGCAAAGCGTCAGATGATGGGAGAGGAATGGGTTACCTTAACCCCTCATTTTTATCCAACTTCAACACTGACCCTAGATGCTAAAGCTATGCTGATTCATAATATTACCATGGATGGCAAAAAGCTTAAATATGAGTATGATGAAAAGCTTTTAAAGATCAATCTGGGAACTATCTACCACAAAGGAGAAGAATATACCATCTATATTAATTATACAGCAAGACCCGAAGAAGTGAAGCAGGAGGGAAGTGCAGCAATAACAGATGCAAAAGGACTCTACTTTATAGATCCTGATGGAACTGATCCTGATAAGCCCACACAGATCTGGACACAGGGAGAAACCGAATCGAACTCTTGCTGGTTCCCGACCATTGATTCTCCAAATCAGAAATCAACAGAGGAGATATATATTACAGTTCCCGACAAATATACCACACTTTCAAATGGTTTATTAAAGAAACAAACCAAGAACAGTGACGGAACACGTACCGATTACTGGAAACTTGATCAAAAACATGCACCCTATCTTTTCTTTATGGGAATTGGAGAATACAGTGTTGTAAAAGATACCTGGAACAATATTCCTGTAAATTATTATGTTGAAAAGGAATACGAGCCTTATGCTCAGGAGATCTTTGGTAAAACGCCTAAGATGATCCAGTTTTTTTCTGACTATACCGGTTTGCCTTATGTTTGGCCAAAATATTCACAAATGGTGGCCAGAGATTATGTAAGCGGCGCCATGGAAAATACTACAGCAGTACTGCATGCTGAAAATGTATATCAGGTTCCCGGACAGCTCATCGATAGAAATAGCTGGGAAAGTACCATTGCTCATGAATTATTTCACCATTGGTTTGGCGATTATGTTACTACCGAAAGCTGGAGCAATCTTACTGTAAATGAATCATTTGCAAATTACAGCGAATATCTTTGGTTAGAGCATGAATACGGTAGAGATGAAGCAGATGCACACCGTTATATAGATCTTCAGGGCTATTTTATGGGAGGTAATGAAACAAAGGATCTGGTGCGATTCTATTACAATAGTAAAGAAGATATGTTTGATGCGGTTTCCTATAACAAAGGCGGGGCAATTTTACATATGTTGAGAGCTTATGTAGGGGATGATGCTTTTAGAAAAAGTTTAAATACTTACCTTCGTGATAATGCTTACGGAACAGGTGAAGCGCATCAGTTAAGACTGGCTTTTGAAAAAGTTACCGGTAAGGATATGAATCCGTTCTTTAACCAGTGGTATTTTGGTGCCGGAAATCCTAAACTTGAAATCACCTATAATTACAGTGACACCCAGAAACTTGTTGCGGTTAGTATCAAACAAACTCAGGATCATCTTTTTGATTTTCCATTATTTATTGATGTTTACGAGGGATCAACACCTAAAAGATATGAAGTTAGAGTTGATAAAAAAGATAATTCTTTTTCTTTTAAATATAACACAAAACCAAAACTAATAGTGATCGATCCTGATCATACATTGGTAGCGCAGATTAAAGATGATAAGACAGTAGATAATTATATTTATCAGTATGCATATGCACCGAGATATGATGACCGAAGACAGGCTATCGATGAACTGAGTAAGCATCAGG
>QNYL01000124.1 GCA_003973375.1 Flavobacteriia bacterium | reverse complement strand
CCATATAAGAGATTCCTTCTAATTTTAAACTGATTCCGGGACTTGAGGAAGAGGTCATTACTCTTTTTCCACAGGCGCCTGCTCCATAAACCATATTGATAGCTGCGAGTTCACTTTCGGCCTGTAAAACAACCATTCCTGTACGTTTTTCAGGCTCTTCATGCATCAAATATTCGATCACCTCAGATTGTGGTGTGATCGGGTAACCAAAATAAGCGTCGGCTCCGGCTCTGATCGCCGCTTCAGCCATAGCTTCGTTACCCTTCATTAATATTGCTTCTTTCATTTTTTTGATCAGATTTTAAATTATTTATGCTGATTTTTCAGGCTTGTACTGATATACGGTAAAACACATATCAGGGCAAACCAATGCGCAGATCTTACATCCTGTACAGGCATCGTGATTGGCAGGATAAGCCGGATTATACCCTTTTAAATTTACATGCTCATGAAGTTTCAGAACATCAGTAGGGCAGGCCACAACACACAGATTACAGCCCTTGCAGGCTTCTGTGTCTATTACAACAGCACCTCTAACTTTTGACATAGTATCGAAATTTAAATTACTACTACACTGATTTCGGTTCTTGCAAGATAAGAAAAATAAAATTATTAAATTATGATTAAAATCAGTGTAATAATATATATTATGAAAAAAATATTATTTTTAAATATCATTTTTTATTGAATTCTTAATATTATAACAATTGTTACAATTGTAGAAATATATAAAAATATAGAGTTCCGCTTTTTTTAAGGTAAAGGAATTCTTTAATGAATGATTTTTTTTCGATTTTTTAACAAATTCTATGGAAATATTTTTAGGGGAAAATTTCCATTTCTCAAGTTAAAGAAAATTGGGCAGAAAAGAAAATTTTTAATAAAGAGATCTGTATTTTTTTGGATCTGACTCGTGTAAAACCTTGTATACTCCTTCAAAAATATCATTAACCGAGGGTTTTGAGAAATAATCACCATCGGTTCCAAATGCAGGTCTGTGTGCTTTCGCAGTAATTGTGGTAGGTTTGCTGTCTAAATAAAAATAGGCATTTTGTTCGTTGATGATCTTTTCGAGCATATAAGCCGAGGCACCTCCCGGGATATCTTCATCTATTATGACCAGCCGATTGGTTTTTCTGATACTTTTAACCACATCATGATGGATATCGAAAGGTAATAAACTTTGAGCATCAATAATCTCGGCATCAATACCTGCATTTAAAAGATCTTTGGCGGCATTTTCAACCAGTTTTAGTGTTGAACCATAAGAAACCAGCGTAATATCAGTTCCTTCCTTTATGGTTTCCACCTTGCCAATAGGCGTTGTAAATTCCCCCAGATTGTTAGGCATTCTTTCTTTTAAACGATACCCGTTCAGATTCTCAATAAGTATGGCAGGTTCATCACTTTTCATCAAAGTATTATAAAAACCGGCAGCTTTGATCATATTTCTCGGAACAAGAATATAAACTCCCTGAAGTAAGTTGATCAGACTGCCCATTTGTGAGCCGGAATGCCAGATCCCCTCAAGCCTGTGTCCGCGCGTTCTTACAATAAGTGGTGCTTTTTGACGGCCAAAGGTGCGGTATCTTAATGTTGCCAGATCATCGGTAAGTACGTGGGTTGCATAAAAAATATAATCCAGATACTGAATTTCCGCAATGGGTCTCAGGCCTCTCATGGCCATCCCGATGCCTTGACCGATAATAGTGGTTTCCCGTATTCCGGTATCATAAACCCTTTCTATTCCGTATTTTTTTTGCAGTCCTTCAAGTCCCTGATTTACATCGCCGATATAGCCGGAATCTTCTCCGAAGATCAGGATCTCGTCGTACTTTGACAGAAGGGTATCGAAATTATCTCTTAAAATGATCCTTGCATCTACAATTTTTGCATTGTCATCATAATCGGGCTCAATTTCCGGAATCAGAGTTGCATTATCAGGATGTTCACTGTATAAATGTGTATCGTATCTCGGATGTTGTTCTTCCATATAATTCACAATCCACTTAATCAGTCTTTCTTTTTCGTCAAAATCCTCATCTTTTAGGTACATCAGCGATCTTCGGGCAATGGTCATGATATTTTTCCGGATTGGTTCTTCAATTGAGGAAAGTTCCCTTATCAGTTTGTCGAGAAAGATTTTGTGGTCACTTTTTGCAGAAACTTTATTTAAAAGGCTCAGCAATTGATTCCTTTCTTTTAAAATAGGCTTCGAAAAAGCTTCCCAGGCTCTTCTCCGGGCATCTCTTACCTCATTTTTTGCCTGTTTTTCCAGAGCTGTTAGTTCCTCTTCATTTTCAATAAAGGTCAGCTGATTGCCTTCCTGATCTTCAAGCTCAAAATTCACGATCCACTCCCTCATCTTTTTGATACAATCAAATTCCTTTTCCCACTCAAGTCTTTCCTTGCTTTTATAGCGTTCATGAGATCCGGAGGTTGAATGTCCCTGCGGCTGTGTCAGCTCTTTTACATGGATGATCACCGGTACACTTTCTTCCCGGGCGATCTTTGCAGCTTTTTGATAGGTTGCAATGAGTTGAGTGTAATTCCAGCCTTCTACAACAAAGATCTCATAGCCTTTGTTCTTTTCATCGCGCTGAAATCCTTTAAGTATCTCAGAAATATTTTCTTTTGTGGTTTGGTATTTTGCCGGAACAGAAATGCCGTATTCATCATCCCAGATACTGATGATCATAGGAACCTGTAACACTCCTGCAGCATTGATCGTTTCAAAGAAAGGTCCTTCGGATGTGCTTGCGTTTCCAATGGTTCCCCAGGCAACTTCTCTTCCCTTGTTTGAAAATGTATCTTTATTCTGTAGCTCTTTAACCGTTCTGTATTTTTTTGAAGCTTCTGCCAGGCCCAGTAAACGAGGCATTTGCCCGGATGTTGTAGAGATATCAGCACTGATATTGTACTGTTTTGTGAGGTCTTTCCACGATCCGTCCTCATTAAGGGTGTGGGTGGTAAAATGGCCGTTCATTTGCCTTCCTGCAGAAAAAGAATCAGCTTCGATGTCCGGATGTGCGTAAAGGCTGGCAAAGAAATGTTCGGGATTGTATTCGCCAATGGCCATCATAAAAGTCTGGTCACGGTAATATCCTGATCTCCAGTCGCCTTTTTGAAAAGCCTTGGCCATGGCAAGTTGTGGGACTTCTTTTCCTCCGCCAAAAATACCGAATTTTGCTTTTCCTGTTAATACTTCCCGTCTTCCCAATAAACTACATTCACGACTGACCAACGCAATTTTATAATCATTTAAGACTTCTTTTTTAAATTCTTCGAATGATATCTTTTGCGTAGATTCAGTAGTGTTGTCGATCATAGTTTAGCCGGATTTGAACTTTTGCAAAGATAGTAAAATAAAAACAGTTTAAAAACGGACATTTTATTTGATAAATAAG
>QNYL01000146.1 GCA_003973375.1 Flavobacteriia bacterium | reverse complement strand
AAGCTTAAGGAGTTGCTTGAAAAACAGTAAATTAGAAATATAATAGATGGCATATCCCATTTAACCTGGATAATTCACAAATTTGAAAATTTTCATCACAAAATATTGATATCAAGTGAATTGGTGCAAAAATATTAGCTTAGCGGTGAATTTTTCAGGTTAAACAGCTCCTTTTTGTAAAATAAAGAAAGCTGAGAAATTAATCTCAGCTTTTTTCTTTAGGGACAAATAAGAATTACTTTCTGAAGTCTTATCTTGCTTTTACAAATTAAAATAGATGATAAAAGCAAACAATAAAACAAGGGCTGCAGTAAAAACTACTTTTACGAAAATTTCTCTGTCTTTATCCGAAATAATCATAAATAAATGTTATTGTTATTAATGTAATAACGTTGAAATCAAATGTTTAGTATATAAGCTTATAAAATAGGTTTGTACATAACATAGTGTCCGCCGATCAGTGGAATCTCAAATTGCTTTCCATAGATCAGAAATCCTTGTTTTTTGTAAAAATTTAAGGCCTTAACTCTGGCATTGCACCAAACCAGACCGGCGTTTCTTTCTTGTAAAATTTTTTCGGAATGTTCTATGAGTAATTTACCCAATCCTTTTTTTTGAAATTCTTCCAAAGTAGCCATTCCCCGCAGCTGATATTGGTTGCCTTTCAGATCAGGGTGATTATTCTTCATAAAACTTACAACACATACCAGCTGTTCTATATAAAAAAGTCCGAGATGAAAAGTGTCCTGATCGTGATCTCCTTTAAATTCAGAGGGGAGCTCTATATTTTTCCTCAGGACAATTTTTCTTATGTTTACAGCTTCTTCGGGAGTTATAAAATTTATCCTAATCATTCTTCAGAATCTTTTTATCTTTATGCATTCGAAATTAGTATTTTATGAAGGATTTTAAGGTTAAAATCATTAAAAAAGAAGAAATCTATAGTATTATTCCGCTCTTGCGGATCTTAAATGAAAATACTTCTGAAAAGCTTTTAAAGGAAAGACTAAAGGCAATGACCAAACAAAATTATGAATGCCTTGGATTGTATGATCAGGAGCAGCTGATTGGAATTTGCGGACTTTGGTACACCACAAGGCATTATATAGGAAAAAGTGCAGAAGTTGATCATGTAATTATCAGTTCAGTGTACAGAAATAAAGGGCTTGGCCGGTATTTTTTTGAAAAGATCTATAAATACCTGAAAGAAAAAGGATGTGAAGCAACGGAGTTGAATACTTTTACCGGAAACAGAAAATCGCATAAATTCTATTACAATGAAGGTTATGAAATTTACGGATTTCACATGCTGAAAATTTTAAGAGATGATCAGAAATTCTATTAAATAATTATTGAAATTCCGGATCACTCCGTCTTACGGATCTTTTTTGTGCCTTTATACATTTCGTATTTTACAAAACGGCATTCCAGTTTTCCGTTATAAACCTTGATCTTACGCGAAGTCCGTAATCCTACATTTTTCAGTGCGTTGCTAAAATCAGAAGTAATAAACCATACATTGGTTCCCGCATAACCTTTTTTAAGCGTATTACCTATTTCTTTGTAAAAAACGGGTACATTAATATCCAGACGTTCGCCGTAGGGCGGATTAAAGCAAACAATGGTGTTTTCACCAATCGGATTTTCAGAATCAAAGAAATCCTGTTTTTCAACCGTAATAAACTCTTCCAGTCCGGCATTTTTTATATTGTCAATAGCCTTTCTTACCGCAGAAGGTGCTTTGTCAAATCCCATGATCTTTTTATCGGAAGAGGTGATTTTATTAAGCAGAGAATCGTGAATTAAGTTGAACAGGTCTTCATCAAAATCAAGCCATTTCTCAAAACCAAATTCAGGCCGGTTGATATTGGCCGGAATATTATTGGCAATCATCGCAGCTTCTATCAGCATGGTGCCACTGCCACACATGGGATCCAGAAAATTCTGACTTCCGTTATAACCACTCATCATGATAAGTCCGGCAGCAAAAACCTCATTGATCGGAGCGATATTGGTTGCCGTACGGTAACCGCGTTTGTGGAGGGATGAGCCCGAACTATCAAGAGAAACCGTACACTGATCCTCTTTGATATGTATGTTGATCATCATATCAGGATGTCTTAGGTCTATGCTTGGCCGTTCGTCATATCTGTCTCTGAAATAATCAACAATGGCATCCTTGGTTTTTAATGAGATATAATGGGAATGGGTAAATTTTTCGGAATGTACAGCAGCCTCAATGGCAAAGGTATTTTTTGTGTGGAAATAATTCTCCCATCTGATCTGCCGGATCTTTTTGTACAGATCGTGTTCATCATAGATCCTGAATTTCTTAATGGGTTTAAGAATTCTGATAGCGGTTCTCAATGCCAGATTGGCTTTATACATAAAACCTTTATCCCCGACAAAAGTAACACTGCGTACCCCTTCTTTAATATTCATTGCACCTAAGCGGCGTAATTCATTAGCTAAAATTGATTCAAAACCAAAAAGGGTCTTGGCAGTCATTTTAAAATTTTCTTCCATCCTGCAAAAATACTCTTATTAATTATTGCATATACTTATTTTTGTATATTTTTAAATCTGATAAGAATTTACACATGCAGAAAAAAGATCTCTGGTATCAAAGCTGGTTTGATACTCCTTTTTATCATCAATTATACAAGCATAGAGATAAGGCGGAGGCTGAACGATTTATGACCAATCTTATTCGGTTTCTGGATCTTCCTAAACGCAGTAAGATTCTGGATTTACCTTGTGGAAAAGGAAGGCATTCGGTATTTTTAAATAAACTGGGATACCGGGTTTTTGGTGCAGATCTGTCGGAGAAGAGTATAAGTGCTGCTAAAAATTTTGAGAATGAAAATCTTTCTTTTTTTATTCATGATATGTTGAAGCCGCTTCCCGCTAAATACGATGCTGTTTTAAATTTATTTACCAGTTTCGGATATTTTGATGAAGAGAATAATATTGCTGTTTTGAAAAATTTTGTCAACGCTTTAAATCCTTTCGGGATCATTGTGATCGATTTTTTAAATATTCAGAAGGTCCGGAATAATTTGGTGCCGGAAGAAGTGGTTAGAAGAGATGCTATTGATTTTAAGATCTCTCGTAGTATTGATAACAATAATCTTACAAAAAGAATACAGTTTGATACTGAAGGAAGATCCTATGAATTTGAAGAGCATTTAAAATGTATCGATTTGAATAAATTTAAGGAGATGGGAGAAACTGCCGGGTTGAAAATAAAGCATACTTTTGGAGATTATGATCTGAATTCCTATGATGAAGAAAATTCTGAACGTTTGATAATTATTTTCGAATGAGCTATATAATCTTAATGCTCGCTGTTTTTTTAGGAGTGTTCACTGCCGGATTTTTTGCCAATGATAAGAAATGGATACAGTTGTTCTTGTCTTTTAGTGGTGCTTATTTATTATCCATCACC
>QNYL01000089.1 GCA_003973375.1 Flavobacteriia bacterium | reverse complement strand
GCATCCTGATCGGTGAACTCGATGTGATTGCCCGTGTGGTTTCCATGTTCTATTTAACAGCTTATGGGTTTATCAATATCTCATATTTTCTGGAAAGCTGGGCAAATCCTGATTTTCAGCCAACCTTTAAAATAAAAAGATGGATCGGGTTGCTTGGTTTTATAGCATCTTTTGGTGTTATGTTTAAACTTGATATGCTCGCCATGCTAGGGGCACTTGCTGTTATTGGCGGATTGTATTTCTGGCTTCAGCGCAAAGAAGTAAAACTGCAATCCAATGATGTATGGCGCAGTGTATGGGAAAATGTTGTTAATGCGGGTTTAAAAAAGATTGATGCCAGAGTTGATGAGGATTCGAACTGGAATCCGAATATTATCCTGTTCAGTGGAGAAAGTGATCACCGGTATTATTTGCTTGAACTGGCCAAAACCGTTTCCGGAAGAACAGGAATTGTTACCAACTTTAAACTTATTCTTGATAAAGACGGTAAAAGACCTTTAAAAAGAACCGAACAGATCGTAAGGGATGAAACCTTTAAAGAGCTTGGTATCTTTGCCCGGCAAATAAAAGTAAACAATATTTATCAGGGCATTACAAATATAGCCACAACTTTTGGCTTTTCAGGTGTGGAGCCGAATACCATCATGATGGGTTGGCCTAAAGGACTGGAAAACTCGAAAGAATATTCGGAGATGACGGAAACATTGTTGTTTTTAGACTATAATTTACTTTACCTTGATTTTGATAGAAAAGCAAAATTTGGTGATTATCAGACTGTTGACCTATGGTGGCGGGAAACCGACAGTAAAAATGCCGAGATGATGCTGAATATAGCCCGTTTTATCATTGCATCTCCTAAATGGAATAAAACCAATATCAGGGTTTTGTTTGTAAATAATAACAATGTAGAAAAAAAGATAGTACGTAAAAAGATATCTAAACTTGTGGAAGATTTGAGAGTAAACGTTGAAATAAAGATCATCAACAATGCTGTTGAACAAATAGCTTTTTACGATATTATTAAAGATTACTCGAAATCTACTGATCTTACTATAGTTGGCATTCCAAATTACAAAATCGATAAACAGGCTGAATTTATCCTGAAGACCAACCATTTATTTGAAAGTATCGGCTCTACCCTGCTGGTAAAGGCTGCTGACAATTTCAATGTGCTTGATCTCGATTTTACAAAACGAAAGAAGTCAGATGCAAAATCAAGATCTGGTTACCTGAAATCCCGTAAGAGATAGACTCATATCAACAAAACGTGCAAGTTTGTTTGGAGGATTAGTATTTAAAATCTTTCTGATCTTAACAGTAGCTTCAGGATCCTTCGCAATGATATAGATATAACCTCCCCCACCGGCGCCCGGTATTTTATAGGCAGCGGCGTAATCTTTAAAGAGATTGATCAGTTTTTGCACTTCCGGCGGATTTGTACCGGCATCCAGATCCTGTTTTTGTTCCCAAGTCTGATTCACACATCGGCTAAAACCTGATAAATCTCCACGTTGCAGAACATCAAAAGTATCATATGCATGAAGTTTAATAGCATTTAAGATAGCATTATTCTTTTGTTCATTTAAAAACATCCCGCGTACGATCTCTCCGAGAATATTTTTTGCAACTCTTGTAATACCGGTATAATACAACAACATACAAGCTTTATTTTCAGGGCGTGTAAACAGAAAATCAGGAGCCCATTTAACTTCCGGGGTCTGATTACTTCCTTTTTTGGTGGTAAGCAGTTTAACTCCGGGTAAGATACCTCCGTACTGATCTTGCCAGCCCCCTCCCGTGGTTAACAATTGCTCCAGAACAAGGGTCCGGTGACTGATATGATTCTGACTCCATCCAAAGCCACAAAAATCTGATAAAGCTCCCAAAACGGTTGAAGCAAGAATAGAACTCGTTCCCAGTCCGGAACCTTTCGGAATGGCTGCCAGCGTAGAGATCTCTATTCCGGAGCCAAAAGCTTTGAGCTGATCTACAAGCGATTTGTATTTTACCAAAGAATATTCAGGGTGAAATCCCGCAAGGTATAAGGCGGCTTTAGGGATTGAAAATGCAGAGCCGATCTGATTGAAACGGGATATTTCCTCATAAGTAGTGATGTCTTCTCTTGTGCCCACATCAATGGAGCGAAGAATGATCTTGTATTCTTTTGAGGGTTTGATATAAACCTGTAGAGGAGGCTGACCATTTAATTCAATAGCAAGATTGACAACGGCTCCACCGTGAAACAGGCTGTAAGGCGGCGTATCAGACCATCCGCCTGCCACATCAATCCTCACGGGACTCCTTCCCCATACGATCTGATCATGAAAAACATTTAAAACAGGGTTAAGATTTTGATAACCTAAAGTCGCAATAATACTTTCCCGTAAAACCTTAAATGCTTTTTCTTCCTCTTCCTTATAATCCTCTTTTTGATACTGTTTTACTTTGGCCTGAAACATAAATTCATGCATCTTGTTAAAAGGATCATCAGGGATTACTGAAGTCAGCTCAATATTGTTTTTTACTACTCTTTTTGACAGATCATCGAGATCGAGTTGATAGAACACACTTTTTTTATAATTCTTATGGAGCAATGAAATATTATAATTTCTAAAAATATCTCTTTGCTTATAGAGCCGTTTTAAATTTGTCTGATCAATAATATCATCAGCTGATATTTTTTTAGAAGATATATATTTCTTCTTAAACACCTCATGATCAGAAGGATTAATTAGCCAGTTTACAAATGCGCCTGAGATCTCCTCTTTATTGAAAACTGGAAAGATCTTTGCCGACTGAAGGTCCGTATCATCTGCAATACCGATATCTTTTAAACTTAGATTTCTTTCAGTAAACCATTTCCGTACAGCATTGCCCATTAAAAGAGTTTCTCCATTGTTTACAGAGCCTCTGAAGGCATCGTAAAAACCGTAAAAACGGATACAAAACCCATCATTATTAACAGGAACTAGATCAAGACAAACTCCGTCCGGAAGCTTAATTTTCCAGTTGTTCTCAGGAATTCCGGTAAGAATATGTTCCGATCCAAGTGACCACTCTTTTCCTATAAAAGAATTCTCAATCCATAAATTTCTTTGATCAGCACTCAAATTTATTTTTACATCTGCATTTTGAATAAACATAGAAGGATGCGGCTTGATATCCTTATGCAGGATTGCTCGCTGATCCATTACCCTGTTCTGAATTGCCAGCATAGAAGAGATCAGCTCTTTACTGGTTCCGAAATGATAAAATTCTCCTTTGGGCAAAGGATGTATAGCCACGCTGAGCTGATTGAGTTCTTTGTCATCACTTTTTGCCTGTGTACCCAAATTCAATCCGAAATCTGAATACAGATCATAAAAATTGAGTGCTTTAGGAGTTATGAGATTTCCCTGACTATCTATTTCATATCCTGATCTTTTAACCAGTAATTCAACAGCCCGGTC
>QNYL01000098.1 GCA_003973375.1 Flavobacteriia bacterium | reverse complement strand
CCAATTTTACTCATTCTTTCAAGATATCTTTTTGAGATCTCAATATTTTCTTCGATGGGTTCTTCAGAAAGATCCAGCATATGAGAACTGAATAAAGGCACTCCGTTCTCTTTGTAGAAAGCTTCACCTGCATCTAAAAGACCATCGATCCAAGGCAATAATTTTTTAGCACAGTGATCTGTATGTAAAATTACAGGAACCTCATAAGCTTTAGCCAGTGTATGAATATGTTTTGCTCCAGCAACAGCTCCGGCTATGGCTGCAGCCTGACCGTCATTGCTTAAGCCTTTTCCGGCCATAAAATGTGCTCCTCCGTTTGAGAACTGAATAATTACGGGGGCATTTAATGCTTTGGTAGTTTCAAGAACTGCATTGATCGTACTTGAGCTTGTTACATTTACTGCGGGTAGTGCAAAATTTTTCTCTTTGGCTAGTTTAAAAATCTCTTTAACATCATTGCCAGTGATAACACCTGTTTTTGTTTCTTTTGACATTTCTTACTTTTTTAAAATTAAAGTTAGTTACAAAAATACGAAATAAAAATAATTTAGAATGGATAATTGATCCCTATATTGTAAACTGCGTTACCAAAATTATAGTTGGTAAGCCATTTATTCTGGTCGATAAGATAAGGCTCATAAGTTTTAAAACCGATATCGAAACGAAATACCAGAAATCCGAAATTATAACGGATACCAAAACCCGAACCTATGGCCGAATTTTTTAAGGATCTCAGCCCGGTAAATTTACCAGCTTCCGTAACCAGATTAGAATTGGTGATATCCCAGATGTTTCCTACATCCACAAAGAGCGCACTGTAGATCTGATCAAACACTTTAAACCGGTATTCAAGGTTGGTTACCATTTTAAAGGAACCTACATTGTATTCCAGAGCGTTGATCTCTCCTCCCGGGCCGAGATCAAAGGTTCTCCAGGCACGGATGTCATTTGAGCCTCCTGCATTGTAACTTCTACTAAATGGGATGTTATCTGAATTCCCGAAAGGGATAATAGCTCCGAGAAAAGTTCTGAACACCAGAATATTCTCATGCTTCATATCCCAGTATTTCTTAAATTCAAATTCGGTTTTGATATACTGCGCAATGGGAAGTCCGAAAAAAACTTTTTTTCCTTCTTTATTATTTTTCGTTGCCAGCAATGTGGTTAAAGTACCCGAAGACACCACTCTTCCGGTAAAGAAATAAAAATCCTGATCGTTCAGATTTTCTTTGGTGCTGTAATTCAAACTATAAGATATTACCGGTACAACAATGTCTTCTATCAGAATATTATAGCGTTCATTTACATCAGAAACCACATCGTATTCATCAGGGTGTAAATGTTTATAATCATTGCTCGGATCCATGACCTCATTCATATAATCCAAAATCACCTCATTATTTTTTTCTAAAGGTTCTCCTTTAATATTTTCATGCGTAATATTGAGTTTTTCATATTCAGAATTATAGATAAAGAAATAGTTTTCAATATTTTTATTCTCAATATATTGCAAATTATACGGGTCGAATTTATGCCCTACCTTCTCTGAGGTTCTCCATGAATAACTCAGTCCGGTAGTTAGAGTCTGCCGGTCTAAACCGATATTTTTTTGAATTCCGGAAGACAGATTGATCATGGTTTGTGGCGACATTTTCTTTGGAATAATTCTATCTGTATTTACAGGAAAGAAAATTCTGGGTATCGTAAGAGAAGAGTTGATCAAAACTTCCCAGGCATTAAAGAACTTATCATCATAGGTATTAAAAAAAGATCCCTGAAATGAAAGTTCCAGGATCTCGGCTCCTTTAAAAAGGTTTTTGTCTAAAAATGAAAATTTACCGAGTATCCCAAAAGGTTTTATGTTAGAGGTTCTGGCATCAAAATTTGTGGTAATGGCGTATTTTTTTAATCGAATCAGGTAGATATTTACCGAAACCGTACCATCTTTATTGTCGATATAATCAATTTTTATAGAGGTTTTAAAATTTTGCAATCTCCTCAAATGGCTGATAGTTAATTTCTTACTCAGATCAGAATAGTTAGATCCCGGCTTGATAAAGATGGCATCCGAAAGATATTTAGGAGAATACTCCATCTTATCAGGAGCATAATAAGTGATGCCTTCATAGACTTCAGAAACATTTTGTTGCTCATCCAGTGATGCCATACCAAAATCGGTGTAAACATTTACGTCTTTGATCTTGATGATCTCAAAAGGTTCCAGATAAACCGAATCTCCTTTAACTACCCTCCGGTTAGGAATTTTTAGAATAATTTTTTTATACTTATCAATATGTGTTGAATCGCTCCAGTAACCAATATAATCTGAACTAAAATGAAACACCCCGGAATCTCTAAATAAGTGGGTCAGGCGGTTCTGTTCATTCTCAAACAAATCAAAAACAAAAGGGGTACCGTGTTTTAAATAAGTTTTATCAATATTTTGTTTGTAGATCGAATCAAGTACCGGAGAAGAGATCTGAGGCACTATTGTATCGATATAATACTGGGAATTGGTAGTGATTTTATAGGTAATTTCCTTTTCTTTTTCTTTTATGATTTCTTCATCAAAACCAACTTTGACTTCAAAAAAGCCCTGGTTAAAGAAATACTTTTTAAAAGAATTAACCGTTCTTTTGGTCTTTATCTCATTGTAGATAACAGGGGGCTGCCCGGAAGTTAAAAACCAGTTATTGATTCCTTTATAGAAACCAAAAATATTTTTTGTCTGTTTTAATGAAAACCAGCGTTTGTACAGATCGTATT
This sequence comes from Flavobacteriia bacterium, assembly GCA_003973375.1. GTDB lineage: Bacteria > Bacteroidota > Bacteroidia > Flavobacteriales > Flavobacteriaceae > Namhaeicola. The sequence goes on along the minus strand of QNYL01000098.1, from coordinate 707 downwards.
TCTTCGGATACTTTTCTGCCCATTCATTCAAATCTTTAGGATACTCCGGATTTCCAAGGTTGTAAAAATATAAGGAAAACGGAATAAGAAAAGAAGTATTAGGTTGCTGAACAATATAACTGTATAATTTGGCATCAGCTTTTTTTTCGTTAACTAAGATACGGGTCTTTTTCAGCAAATATTCCTCATCAGGTACGTATTTGGTAGCATTACAAGAGATGAGGATGATACCTGTTAGGATAAAGAATAGTATTTTTGTATAAGTTTGCGACAAAAAGCTCTTTTATTTAATTTATTTCAAAAGTAATACTATTTAAATGTTAAGCAAAAATCAAATCAAATTAATCAAACAGTTGAACCAAAAAAAATACCGCAGCCGGAATAATCTGTTTTTTGCTGAAGGAATAAAAACGGTAAATGAGTTTATAAAAGGTGGTTTTACGGTTAAAACTTTATTTGCTACAGAACAATATCCCAACAATTATAATGTAGATCGGATTCAGATCATATCTCAGGAAGAGCTTACCAAGATCAGCAACCTGAAAACTCCCAATCAGGTATTGTGTGTTTTTGAAATTCCTGAAGAAGGATCTCTTAAAAGAAACGGATTTACACTTGTTCTTGATGAGATCAATGATCCGGGAAACCTCGGTACGATTATTCGGCTTTGCGATTGGTTCGGCGCAGATCAGCTGGTTTGCTCAAAA
>QNYL01000265.1 GCA_003973375.1 Flavobacteriia bacterium | reverse complement strand
GCTGAGCAAGTAAATTGGGTAGCTTATAAACAACAGTTCTTTACTTCAATTCTTTTAACCGACAAACCTTTTGATAAGGCTAAATTAAAATCTCAAAACCTAGTAAACGATCCTTTTGTAGATACTGTCTTCACCAAACAATTTGAATCTTCTTTCCTGCTAAAAGCAGAAAACGGAGAGATCAATTACCCAATGAATATTTATTATGGTCCGACCGATTATAAAATCCTGAGCAAATATAAGGACCGTAATTTAGACCGCATTATCAGTCTGGGTTGGGGAATTTTCAGATGGATTAACAAGTTTGTATTTATTCCGGTATTTAACTTTTTAAGTTCTTTTATAAGTAATTACGGTATCGTAATTATTTTAATGACAATTGTGGTAAGGATCTTTATGTCGCCATTTGTTTACAAATCATATCTGTCAAGTGCAAAAATGAAAGTTTTACGCCCCGAAATAGAAGAGATCAATGAAAAATATAAAGGAAAAGAAAATGCGATGAAGCGTCAGCAGGAAACCATGGCCCTACAGAGAAAAGCAGGAGTAAATCCGCTTTCCGGATGTATTCCGGCCCTGTTCCAGATGCCGGTATTCTTAGCACTTTTCAGGTTCTTCCCATCGAATATTGCTCTGCGGCAACAGGGATTCCTGTGGGCTGATGACCTTTCGGCCTATGATGAGGTGATCAAACTACCTTTTAAGATTCCCTTCTATGGAGATCATGTGAGCTTATTCCCTATTCTTGCTTCCATTGCCATCTTTATCTATATGCAAATGACACAGAGTCAGCAGATGAATATGCAGCAACCACAGCAGGAAGGTATGCCTGATATGCAAAAAATGATGAAGATGATGTTGTACATCTCTCCGCTGATGATGTTATTTTTCTTTAATAGCTATGCAAGTAGTTTGAGTTTGTATTACTTTATTTCCAACCTTTTAACCATCGGTATCATGCTGGTAATAAAGAATTATATTATTGATGAACAAAAGATCCATGCTCAAATACAGGAAAATAAAAAGCGCCCGGAAAAGAAAAAGAGCGCATTCCGTCAGCGACTTGACGAAGCGATGAAACAAGCGCAGGAACAACAGGAGAAAAAGAAAAGATAACAATCTTTTTAACAGATAGAATTACAAGTCGGGAGCTCAGGTTTCCGGCTTTTTTCTTTTAGATAACATATCCTCCTGTTTTCATTTCAAGACCGTTGCAAAAGGCGATTATTTGTTCATAATTCAAAAGAGTATTGCAACGGTCTTATTTCTATTTTTCTTATTTTTGAATCCATCAAAACTGAATAATGTATTTTAAGCATCCCGAAATTCTTTACGCCTTATTTGTCCTCATTATTCCCGTTATCATCCATTTATTTCGGTTACAACGTTTTGAAAAGGTTTCTTTTACCAATGTAAAACTACTAAAACAGATTGAACAGGAAAGCCGGAAAAGTGCTACACTAAAGAAATGGCTGATCCTCCTAACGCGTTTACTGATGCTTGCAGCTTTGATCCTGGCTTTTGCACAACCCTTTTTTGCAAAAGAACAAAATAAAAAGAATGCTGAGACCTATATCTATCTGGACAATTCCATGAGTATGCTGATCAAGGGAGAAAAAGGGAGTTTGTTACAAAGCAGCATTAAAGACCTTATCGATAATTTTAAAAATAAATCGCAAAAAATCACCCTGATCACCAATGACAAAGTCTATAAAAATATTTCTGTTGGAGAGGAACTTCTAAATATTGAGCCTACACCTTTTCAAAAAGACCTGAAACAGGTGCTTTTGCAGATCCATTCAACTTCAGGAGATAAAAATTCAACGGGTAAGAACATCCTGTTAATCTCTGATTTTCAAGGGAAAACCGGTAAGGATCTGGAAACAGACAGCATCAATAAATATTTTCTTATCCATTTAAAACCTGTTAAGGCTCAAAATATCTTTATCGACAGCATCTGGATCTCGAACAAAGACAATGAGAATATAAGTCTGAAAACCAGAATCAGAAATTTTAATACACCTGATAAGGATGTGAATATTTCTCTTTATATCAACAATGTTCTTGAAGGTAAAACCAGTATTCTATCAAAGAAAGAAGAATCAAAAGAGGTTGTTTTTACAATAGGAAACGAAAAAAATATTCAGGGAAAGATCAGTATCGATGCTCCCGATCTGCAGTTTGACAATACACGCTTTTTTTCTTTTAACACACCGCAAAGAACCCGTGTACTCGTTATCGGAAAAAACGATCCTTTCTTAAACAAAATCTACGATGATGAAACTTTTACTTACAGCCATAGAAGTCTCAAAACACTGGATTACAGCTTAATAAACAATCAGGATCTGATCATCCTCAACAGAATAGAAAAGATCGGCAAGCCTTTAACAGAAAGCCTTAAAGCCTATATTCGGCAAGATGCCAATCTTGTGATCATCCCTGCTGTAAATATCGATATGATCAGTTACAATAAACTTTTCACCGTATTAAATTTAGGAATGATTAAAGAAAAGATCAGTAAAAAGAAACTGATTACAAAGATCAATTATAAAAATCCTTTTTTTAAAAGTGTTTTTCAGAAACAGATCCGTAATTTTCAGTATCCCTATACCAATATCAGTTATAACACAAAAATAAACCAAGGCAGCAACTTACTTCTTTATGAAGATCAGAAAGGTTTTATTACCCGGAAAAGGCTGAGCAACAGCAATATTTACTGGATCTCCTCTCCCCTGCTTTCTGAAACTACCAATTTTATAAATTCCCCTCTGATCATTCCTGTTTTTTACAATTTTAGTTTAAAGAATTTAACAAAAGAAGGACTTTATTTTGAAATTGGTAAAGACAATATTTTTGAAGTATCCGCTTCCTTAAAAAACAATGAAGTCTTACATCTGGTAAATGATGAGCTCGATTTTATTCCCCGACAGGAACAAAAGTATGACAAGGTAATTATCCGGACAAAGGACAAACCTTCAAAACCGGGAATTTATCAGGTAAAAAAACAGGATCAGATTATAAAAAATATTGCCTACAATTATTCCGGTTTCGAAAGTATTCTGCAGTATGCATCTGCAAAGGAAATAACAAAAAATAATGATCATGTAACTGTTTACAATGATCTGAACTCGGCTTTTAAGCATATAAATGAGCAAAATAAAACCAAAGATTTATGGCAATTATTTCTTATTTTTGCTTTGATATTTTTGATAATTGAAATTCTTTTACAGAGGCTTTTGTAAAATTTGAAAAGCAGCTGATAATTTTATAAAAATACACCCAGTGAATATACTTATAAAATCTGCCAGGATCATAGATCAAAACTCAGATCACCATCTTCAAACCAGAGATATTCTTATTGAAAAAGGTAACATTACACAAATTTCAAAAAATATCTCCAATCCGAAAAATTACAAGGAATTCTCAAATGAACACCTGCATGTTTCACCGGGATGGTTTGACAGTAGCGTATCTTTTGGAGAACCGGGATTTGAAGAAAGGGAAACATTATTGCACGG
>QNYL01000281.1 GCA_003973375.1 Flavobacteriia bacterium | reverse complement strand
AAATCAGTAATATATAGAAAAACTTTTACATGCACTTTCTTCCTAATATACTTTTCACATTACTATTGATAGTAGGGGTGGGTTATTTTATAATGAATATAAAAAAACTGATCCGCAATATAAAACTTGGTAAAGATATTGATCGTTCCGACAATCCTTCGGCGAGGTGGAAAAATATGGTTAATATTGCCTTAGGGCAATCTAAAATGGTCAGGCGCCCGGTTGCCGGAATTCTGCACATTATTGTTTATGCCGGATTTATCATTATCAATATTGAGGTTTTAGAGATCATAATAGATGGTCTTTTCGGAACACACCGTGTCTTTTCATTTGCGGGTGGTTTGTATGATTTTCTAATCGGTTCCTTTGAGATCCTAGCCTTTTTGGTATTGTTGTCAGTAATTATTTTCTGGATCAGAAGAATGATCATCAGGATACCTCGTTTCTGGAGTAAGGAAATGACCTCTTGGCCAAAGAATGATGCCTTGAACATTCTGTATTTTGAAATGGTTCTGATGTCTTTGTTCCTGATCATGAATGCTGCCGATTACAATCTGCAACAGCTTGGAGTTGAACATTATATCAAAGCAGGATCTTTTCCGATAAGCCATTATATTGCAGCGTGGTTACCGCAAAATGCGGATACACTGATGTGGATTGAAAGAGGCGCCTGGTGGTTACATATTATAGGTATCTTTATCTTTTTGAACTATCTGTATTTTTCTAAACATTTACATATTTTACTGGCATTTCCCAATACTTATTACGCCAATCTGGAGCCAAAAGGAAAGATCAACAACCTGCAATCGGTTACTGATGAGGTGAAATTAATGCTGGATCCCAATGCCGATCCTTATGCAGCACCGCCGGAAACGGAAGAGGATGAAATGCCTGAAAAGTTCGGAGCAAGTGATGTGACCGATCTTACCTGGATACAGCTGATGAATGCCTATACCTGTACAGAATGCGGTAGATGTACCAGTGTTTGTCCTGCCAATCAGACCGGTAAATTATTATCGCCAAGGGCTATTATGATGAAGACCCGCGACAGGATAGAGGAAATAGGCCGTAATATTGATAAAAACGGAGAATTTAAAGAGGACGATAAATCCCTGTTTACCACTATTACTAACGAAGAGATCTGGGCGTGTACCAGCTGTAATGCCTGTGTGGAAGAATGTCCGGTAAATATTGATCCTTTATCAATCATCATCGATCTGAGAAGATATCTGGTAATGGAACAATCTTCGGCTCCACAGGAACTGAACATGATGTTTACCAATATTGAAAATAACGGAGCACCTTGGCAGTACAACCAGCTCGACAGGCTAAACTGGAAAGATGAATAATTAATATTAAAAAAACGAATGATTTGTTCATTCTAACTTTAAATCATTTAATCAATGAGTATCAAAGTACCAACAATGGCCGAAATGATGGCAGAAGGAAAAACTCCTGAAGTTTTATTTTGGGTAGGCTGTGCAGGAAGTTATGACGACAGAGCTAAGAAAATAACGAAGGCTTTTGTAAAATTACTGCAAAAAGCCGGTGTTTCTTTTGCGGTTTTGGGTACTGAAGAGAGTTGCAGTGGTGATCCGGCCAAAAGAGCAGGGAATGAATTTCTTTTTCAGATGCAGGCCATGACCAATATTGAGATCATGAATGCTTATGAGGTAAAAAAGATCGTAACGGCCTGTCCGCACTGTTTTAACACTTTAAAGAACGAATATCCCGGTTTGGGAGGTAATTATCAGGTAATGCATCATACCGAATTCTTAAAGTCCTTGCTGGATGAAGGCAGGCTGACCATTGAAGGAGGTAAGTTTGACGGTACCAAGATCACTTTCCACGATCCGTGTTATCTCGGAAGAGCCAATAATATTTATGAAGCTCCGAGAGATCTTATCAAAAAGCTAGAAGTGGAGTTGGTAGAAATGAAAAGATGTAAAAGTAATGCGCTTTGTTGCGGAGCCGGAGGAGCGCAGATGTTTAAAGATGCTGAAAAGGGAGATAAAGAGATCTTTGTGGAAAGAACTGATGATGCCCTTGAAACAAATCCGGATATCATTGCAACAGGATGTCCTTTCTGCAATACCATGTTAACCGATGGTATAAAGAATGTAGAAAAAGAATCAGAGATTAAAGTGCTGGATATTGCCGAAATACTGGCTTCAGCAGATGAATTATAAATAATTTAGATAAAAGAAATGCCTTATTTAAAAGAAGAGGACCTTGCGAATCTTTACAAAGAGATCGATACAGCAAAATCTAAAATAGATACGCTATCGGATACTATTGAAGAGGAGGAAGAGCAGATATCGATTTTAAAGAAACACCGTATGATCATCGGTATTTTTGCTGTTCTGGCAACTCTCTTGATGATCTGGTCTTTTCTTCCCAAAGAAGAGGAGATCCCTGATGAATATCTGATCAGAAACAATCTAAGTCTTGTCAATACAGATAGTTTGCACAGTCTTCAGTTGGAACTCGACAAGCTCAAATCCATTGAATCCTCAAGAGTTACCGTAAGTGAATTGCCTATTGTTTACAGTGTACAGATAGGAGCCTATAATAATTTCAGTTCCGATCTGTTTTCAGAGGATTTTTCCCATCTTACAGAATTCTCTCAGGAGGGAATGAATAAGTTTGCTCTTGGAAACTATAAAACCTACAAAGAAGCCGTTAATCTGAGAACGGATCTGAAAAAACTTGGGTTTATAGATTGTTTTATTATCGCTAAATCTTATGGAAAACCGATAAGTATTAAGGAAGCACTTGATCTGAGTGGTGAAGAATGGATCCGGGGTGAATAAAATCATTATTTTTCTATGATTAAAAAATGGATTGGTGCTGCACGGTTAAGAACCTTACCGCTTTCCCTTTCGGGGATAATCCTGGCAAGTTTTTTGGCTGTTGCCGGAAATAAGTTTAATCTACTGATCTTTATTTTTGCTGTTCTGACCACAGTGGGTTTTCAGGTGATTTCTAATTTTGCCAATGACTACGGAGATGGCGTTAAGGGAACCGATAATAAAGACAGGGTAGGGCCGGAGCGGGCAATACAAAGTGGAGACATCACGCCCCTGCAAATGAAAAAAGCCATTATGATCTCTACAGTAATTACTTTAATAGTTGCCCTGGTATTGATCTATATCTCATTCGGGAAAGATAATTTCTGGTATTCCTTGCTCTTTTTTGTTTTGGGAATTGCCAGTATCGCAGCGGCAATAAAATATACCGTGGGCAGGAATGCCTATGGATACTATGGAATGGGAGATCTGTTTGTTTTTCTTTTTTTCGGACTTTTAAGTGTTTGCGGAACTTATTTCCTTTATTTTAAAAATATTGATCTGACCGTTTTTTTACCGGCCTTCTCCATAGGTTTGTTGAGTACGGGAGTACTTAATCTGAACAATATGCGCGATGCTGCTTCCGATATCAAAGCTGGTAAGAATACGCTGGTGGTTAAAATTGGAAATGTTGCCGCCAAACGTTACCACTATTTTCTTTTAACCGGAGCTTTTATTTTAATTG
>QNYL01000088.1 GCA_003973375.1 Flavobacteriia bacterium | reverse complement strand
ATCATAGAAAACAACACTGATATTACCTCCAAGAATTTGTTTTGTGTGATTAAATGTTATCTGTTCAACTTTTTCTTTTAGTTGATTATTTAGCTTATCTAAAAAACGATAAACCGTATCTTTATTTACACTAATTCCTTGATAACGATATAAGTATTCAATGGTTTTGAGTTTGCTTAGTGGAAATGCAAGTCTTGAGATGACCAAGTGACGAAATAATTCTTCATCAATTTCATTAAAACCTATTTTATCATAAATTTTCCCGAAAATCAATTCCGGACCCACGTATCAAAAATACTATCAATCATTGTGTCTGTTTCTGAAACAAACAATTTTGGTTGAAAACTCAAATGCTCAAGTTCTTGTTTGCCCAGATATTCTAGTTTTTGAACTTCTTGTTCGGTTCTGCCACAACCAATTGTTTTTATGACTTTGTATTTTCCGCCTGATTTGGATATGATTTGGATGGAAATACTGCCAGATTTATTTTTCTTTTTACGTAAAAACATGCACAAAGATAGCTCGGGACACCCAGTTTGCAAAATCACCCCTTATAAATAGCGGGTTTCAGAGCTTTTTTAAATGAAGTGCGAAAGACAGGAAAGAAAAGGAATTAAATCTTACCTTTGTATTGGTTTTTTTATTGAATGAATTAATGAATGAAAAAGTTTTAAAGGTAACCTTTTTGGGAACAGGCACTTCTCAGGGGATTCCCGTGATCGGTTGTACTCATGAAGTATGTTTATCTGATGATCTTAAAGATAAAAGGCTCAGATCTTCTGTATTGCTGGAATGGAATAATGTAAAATATGTTATCGATTGCGGTCCTGATTTTCGTCAGCAGTTGATCCGTGCTAAAGTAAACAGGCTTGACGGGATCTTATTTACCCATTTCCATGCCGATCATACAGCCGGACTGGATGATACCAGACCTTTTACACAGCGATACGGAAAACTGCCCATTTATGGTAAAAAAGAGGTTATTAAAAACCTGACCAAAAGATTTGACTATATTTTTGAGACTAGAAATAAATATTATGGTGCTCCCGATCTGGGAATAAATATTATTGATAATAGGCCTTTTAAGTTAGGAGGACTGGAAGTTACACCAATAAAAGTTGAGCATGGTAAATTGAATATTTTTGGGTTTAGGATCTTGAATTTCGCGTATATCACTGATGCAAAAAGAATCAGTACAGAAGAAAAAAAGAAATTTGAGAATTTAGATATTCTGGTGGTAAATGCCCTGAGAAAGGAGCCTCATCCTACACATTTTAATTTACAGGAATCCCTTGAACTGATCACAGAAGTGAAACCAAAGAAGGCTTTTTTAACACATATCAGTCATCGGCTAGGCTTTCATGAGGTAGTTTCTAAAACACTACCAGAAAATGTCTTTCTGGCCTACGATGGCTTAGAGATTGTATTGTAGGGCAATTTGAGAAGATTTTGGCAGTCTTCACGGGGATTTCAACATTTTTACTCCATCTCTAAACCCTTCTTGCAGGGGATAAAATGACGAAAAAAATCTACTCTTTAGGGGCAGGGTAAAGCAGATTGAAACATTTTCGTATTTTAAGTACAAGTACTATTTCGGATCGAGAATAATACAGGGTATAATCATTTCCTCAAGAGAAATACCGCCGTGCTGATAGGTATTTTTATAGTATTTAACGTAATGATTGTAATTATTAGGATAGGCAAAGAAATAATCTTCCTTGGCAAAGATAAAAGAGCTGCTTACATTGATCGAAGGCAGGTAGATATCTTTTGGATTTGTAACTTCATAGACCTCTTTACTATTAAAACTCAGACTTTTACCTGTTTTGTAACGTAAATTTGAGCTGATATTTTTATCACCAATTACTTTTGAAGGCTTTTTGGTGTTGATCGTGCCGTGATCAGTGGTTATGATTAGTTTCATACCCATTTGCTGCGCTTTCTGAATAATCTCTAAAAGTGGTGAATTTTTAAACCAGCTTAGTGTTAACGAGCGGTAAGCTTTATCATCACTGGCAAGCTCTTTGATCATTTCCATTTCTGTACGCGAGTGTGAAAGCATATCGACAAAATTGTAAACAATCACAGTAAGGTCATTATCTTTTGTTTTCTCAAAATTTGAGGTAAGATTTTTCCCCTGGGCCATACTTGAGATCTTGTAGTACTCATGTTTGATATTCAGTTTCAGTCTTTTGATCTGAGCTGTCAGGAATTCATTTTCATAAAGGTTCTTTCCTCCTTCATCAGTATCATTTTTCCAGTAATCGGGATGCTTTTTCTCCATTTCCAAAGGCATCAACCCGGAAAAGATCGCATTTCTGGCATATTGAGTTGCTGTGGGCAGGATACTGAAAAAAGAAACCTCTTCTTTTGGTTTGTAATATTCGTAGATCACTGGTTCAAGAACTCTGAGCTGATCGTATCTGAGATTATCAATAACAATGAGTAAAGTACCCTGATCTTTACTGATCTCAGGAGCGATCACTTCCTTAAAAAGCGTATGGGATAAAATGGGCCGGTCATTTCCTTCAAACCAGCTCTGATAATTCTTTTTAATGAATTTAAAGAACTGGGAGTTGGCTTCGTTCTTCTGGCTTACAAGAATATCTGCCATTCCCGTATCGGTAATGGATTCCAGCTGAATTTCCCAGTGCACGAGTTTTCTGTACACATCAATCCAGTCTTCATAAGAATTCACCATAGCAAGATCCATCGAGATCTTTCTGAATTCCTGCTGATAATTTGAGGTGGTCTTTTCAGATACCAGACGAGAAGTGTCAAGATTCTTTTTTAAACTCAACAAAATCTGGTTCGGATTAACAGGTTTTATAAGATAATCGGCTATTTTTGATCCAATCGCTTCCTCCATTATATATTCTTCTTCACTTTTTGTGATCATAATTACCGGAAGATTGGGTAATTTTGCTTTGATCTGTGATAAGGTTTCAAGTCCGGAAAGTCCCGGCATATTCTCATCCAGAAAAATAATATCATAATGATCTTCGGTAACCATCTGTATTGCGTCAGCTCCGTTAGTACAGGGCGTAACAACATAATCCTTTTTCTCCAGAAACAGCATGTGAGGCTTTAAATTCTGAATCTCATCATCAACCCAAAGTATTTTCGCTAAACTCATTAATTCCCTTTTATTTAGATTATTAAAATTAAACCTTTAAATTTGTTTTTGAAAAACTATTTTCATTGATCAATTAAAAGCGAAAAGTACAAAAAACAAAGAAATAATTTTGAAAAAAATTAAATTATTTAATGATCCTATCTACGGATTTATCTACCAGCAGAGTGAGCTGATCTCCCACATCATTGATCATCCTTATTTTCAGAGGTTAAGACGCATTACACAGATGGGTCTGTCATACATGGTTTACCCGGGTGCACACCATACCCGTTTTCATCATGTGCTTGGGTGCGGTTTTCTGATGCAAAAGGCTGTGGAGACCCTTCGTTTAAAGGGGGTTATCATCTCAAATAAAGAAGAAGAATCGCTGTATATTGCTATACTTTTACACGATATCGGTCACGGACCATTTTCACATGCTCTTGAGAACAGTATAGTTGAAGGGATCACCCATGAGGATATTTCTTTATTGATCATGAAAGAACTCAATAAAGAATTTGACGAGCAACTGGAAATGGCCATACAGATCTTTTCAAACCTGTATCCGCGTAAATTCTTTTATCAGCTTATCTCTGGACAACTGGATATGGATCGGATGGATTATTTAAAACGGGATAGTTTTTATTCGGGGGTAGCAGAAGGAAATATCAATGCAGACCGGCTTATAACCATGCTTAATGTGAAAAA
>QNYL01000225.1 GCA_003973375.1 Flavobacteriia bacterium | reverse complement strand
AAGAATTTGTTGCTGTAAATGATACTTTTGGGGAATCCACAGCTTATGGAAAAGTATAAACTTAATGATACAGCAATTGTTTCGGCAGTTAAAAAAGTCCTCCTAAGAAAATAGGCTGACTTAATTACTAATCATTAAATTTATAAAAATGAAAAAATTATTTCTTATTTTAATCTTATTGGGCAGTATGAGTTCTGTAAATGCTCAATTTATGAGTTATGGTATCAAAGGAGGACTGAATTATAACTCTAATGGCGATCTGAGAACCCTCCATGGTTTTGAAGAGGATCTAAAAATTAATTCCGATAACCAGACCGGTTACCATATTGGTGTTTTTAGTGAGATAAAATTACCTTTGTGGTTATACGTTCGCCCGGAACTTATTTATACACATACCAAAAGTAATTACGACGAGGACAATTACAATGCTGATCTGTCCATAAACAAATTTGATGCTCCGGTTCTTTTTGGGATTAAGGTTTTGCAATTTGGCCGTGTCTTTCTCGGACCTGTTTTTACTTACATGATGAATACTGATCTGGAAAATATAAGTTTTATCGATAATGTGAAGAATATCAGTTCAGACGATTTCAGTATGGGAGGACAGATAGGTGCTGGAATTGAACTCGGTAAATTTGGTGCAGATATCCGCTGGGAAACCGGTTTAACCGATACGGAAGCACAATTTGTAGGAAATCTTACCAATGGATATATTGATTCCGGCGATGATGCGAAAATCAAAATCGATACGCGTCCGCAACAGTTTATCATAAGTATTTATTATAAATTTAAATAAAAAGTTTATAGTTATATTTCCAAAAAGGATCGTTTAAAACAATCCTTTTTTTATATCTTTTTTTGAATAGAAAATAATCTCACCTATTACTTAACCTGAATAATTCACAAATTTAGGCTAAAATAAATTTGAAATTTTAATCATAAAATATTGATATCAAGTAAATTGGCGCAAAAATATTAGCTTAGAGGTGAATTCTTCTGGTTAATTATTTTGCATTTGTTTAAGAATTTTTATATAAATCTGTTTATGATTACATTTAATAATAAACTTCTCTTGTAATCAATTTCTTTTATCTTCCCCCCCCTTATTTCTGCCGGAAATTATTCTTTCATAGGAAACGGGATTTAAATATTCAGGAGAAATACAAAACCTTATCACATGAATTACAAATGTTTATGACAAATAACTAAACGAAATTAAATCAGGATTTCTTTTTGGGCAGTCTTTTAGCCTCCTTTAGAGTTTTTTGTAGCATCCATTCAATTTGCCCGTTCGTTGAACGAAACTCGTCAGCAGCCCATTTTTCAACGGCCTTTAACAAGTCTTCGTTTAAGCGTAGTGCAAATGCTTTTTTCTTTGCCATTTTGTTCTCCTTTATGCTTCAGGATTATTCTTTAAGTTTATAAAGGTAATTGTTGATGGTTTCCCTTGCTTTGTCAGGCATCTTTGTGCCGAGTAACAATCTGCCTCCATCCTTTAATACAAGCTGAATTCCCATATTTCCACTCACGTTAAATGCCATACCTCTTCTGCTTTTCCTGCTAAGGCCTCTGATACCCCAGCCCCCGTATTCCATAATAGGGGAGTACTTTCTTACCTCGATAGCCTTCAGTCCATCCCATCCAATCTTTTTAAGCTTAAAATGAAATGGAAAGAACTGATAATAAACTCCGGTTTCATCTATTCTTGTCTCAAGTTTTATAATAAGAAACAATACAAAAACCAGGATCAAAATAACAGCAGGAATGATCAGTCCGGACAGGTCTTCATTTGTAGCAGTTTCTTTGATCCTGTTATAGTCCTTAAATAAGGTGTAAAAAACAAATACAGTAATTCCTCCAATTAATAAAAGTATCCAGGATTGTGTAAATCTTTGTATTTCTTTAAAAACTTTCATTTTTAATAGGATCTGCTTTTATCTCTTTCCAGTATCACTTTATTGATATCACCGTGATCTCCAATAGCGCTGATCACCACCCAGCCGTCTCTTGCAAACTGATTTAGAAGATCTTCCAGAAATTCATCTTTTTTAAAGAAACCTTTTTTAATGATTTTATATTCTTTCATCTGATTTTGATTTAAATATTAATGACTTAAAGTGCCGGTATTTAAAACGGGTTGCGCATCTTTATCAGAGCACAAAACAACCATCAGGTTGCTCACCATTGCAGCTTTTCTTTCTTCATCAAGTTCTACGATCTGTTTTTTGCTCAGATCCTCCAAAGCCATTTCCACCATGCTTACGGCGCCTTCTACAATTTTATGTCTCGCTGCAACAATGGCGGTTGCCTGTTGCCTTTTCAGCATGGAATTGGCTATTTCCTGTGCGTAGGCCAGATAACCGATACGTGCCTCAAGTACTTCAATACCGGCCATTTTTAATCTTTCTGAAAGCTCTTTTTCCAGGGCTTCACTTACCTCATTAACACTGGCTCTTAAAGTGATCTCTTCATCCATGCCTTCATCTTCAAAATTATCATATGGATATAAGCTGGCCAGTTTTCTAACGGCAGCATCCGATTGAACTCTCACAAAGTTTTCGTAATTATCCACGTCAAAAGCCGCTTTATAGGTGTTCTCAACTTTCCACACCAAAATGGTACTGATCATAATAGGGTTACCCAGCTTATCGTTTACTTTTACTCTTTCACTATCAAAGTTGCTTGCCCTCAATGAGATGTTCCTTTTAGTGTAAAACGGATTGGCCCAATAAAATCCGTTTTCCTTAACAGTACCTATATATTTGCCAAATAATAATATAACTTTTGATGTATTTGGGTTGACCAGAAAAAATCCGGGTAACATAAAAACACCAATTACTGTAGAGATAACAAAAAAGTTATTTATATTAAAAGCACCGTAAACACCACCGAATATTAACAGCAATGCTAAAAATAAAAAGATATAACCATTAGAGAACGTGATAATTTTTTCTTCTTTCATGATAAAAATATTTAATATTAAAATGATATCATAAAGATATTAAAATAAAATCACATATGCAAATGTTTTACTTATTAATGTTTGTTTATAAAAACAATTTGTAAAGTCAATACATTATGATTCTCAACTTTTTTACTCCAACTCTAAAAGGTCAGGTAGGATAGAAAATGTTGAAAATCAGCTGCCCTTTAGGATTAGGGTATAGCTGATTGAAACATTTTTATATCTTATAGTTAGACACTAATCAGTTTTGTCAACACAATAAGTTTTTATGAATAAATAAGTAGTGTAGTAGACGATTCAAGATGATGTAATAAGTAATTATAGATCCAAGAATTACTTATTTCATCATCAAAGCATTGATTCAATGAATCATTCCTTTTCCTCAAGCCACTTTCTGGCATTGACAAAGGCTTCGAGCCACGGACTCACTTCATCTTTTCTTCCTAAAGGATAATGGGCCCAGTTCCACTGGAAAACAGAACGCTCTATATGTGGCATCATTACCAAATGACGTCCGTCATCACTGGCCATCATTGCAGTATTATAATCGGATTGATTTGGATTGGAAGGATATTCCTCATAAC
>QNYL01000096.1 GCA_003973375.1 Flavobacteriia bacterium | reverse complement strand
TTCTGGCAACAAATGCGTGGGCAGACCCAAACAAGAGTATGAAAAAATATATTATCCCGGTGTATGATCATGTTCTAATGACCGAACCTTTATCTAAAGATCAGATGGACTCAATTGGATGGAAAAGACGTCAGGGAGCCTCCGATTCTTCCAACCAATTCCATTACTACCGCCTTACCAAAGACAACCGGATTCTCTGGGGAGGATGGGATGCCAACTATTATAAGAATAGTGGTATTGGTCCGGAATATGAAGAACGATTTGAATCGCATCAACTGCTATCCAATCACTTTTTTGAATCCTTCCCGCAACTGGAAGGTAATATAAAATTTACCCACCGCTGGGCCGGACCTATTGGAACAACTTCTCAGTTTGCTGCAACTTTTGGTAAGAAATTTAATGGTAAACTCGTTTGGGTAGGGGGCCATACCGGACTTGGTGTAGGAGCAAGTCGTTTTGGTGCACGTGCTGCACTTGATCTGGTTGATGAAAAAGACAATGAAATTACGCGGTTACGAATGGTTCATAAGAAACCTATGCCTTTCCCACCTGAACCTTTCAGACATTTCTTAATCCAGTATACCAAGCGAAGAATTGCGCATTCTGATGCTAATGACGGACGAAGAGGAATCTGGTTAAGAACCCTGGACAGCTTAGGTTTGGGATTTGATTCTTAGTTACAATCTGAAAAGTAAAACCGGGAAAGGTAATATCAATTCTGGCCTGTAAACTGCTCATTTTCTAAGCTCTCTTTAAATTCTTGGAAAGTGCAGCAATATTCGGCAAAAAGAATCTGAGAATTGACCTTTTTAAAATATTCAACAATTGTGCTTTCTTCCTCATTGCTGTTCTGACTATTAAAATTTATCTCTGTCTCAGATTCATTATCTAAATAATTTACATCTGTACTCTGTTTGATCAAAACATTTTTAATAGCTACCGGAATTCCACTTTTGGAAGTAAGTGTAATCGAAACACCAAAGATCACTTCGGGTTTTGTTTCCAGCCCGATATTAAAAAGATAAACCTCCTCTTCCTGTTCCCAGTCCAAATTAGTACATACCACATACAAACTTTTCAGCATATTTTTGATTACGGTACTCTTATACCGGTGACCTTCTGAAGTACTTTCTATAACAACTTTGTTTCCTTCTTCCTTGATAATAAAAGGTGTTTTAACAATCCGCTTGTTATCGGTTTTTATATAATACAAGTAATAACTACCTAAATAGTAGCGCCTTATATTCTTAAAAAAAATCTTATCCTTGGGAGAAATGATCAGATCATTCCCTTCGGTAATCTGTGGTTTGTGAATAACCGCCGATTTAAAGGTATTAGGTGAAGAATAATATTTCCATTCATCCCAGTCCTTTATCGGAACCTCAAGATAGGTTAAAAGTACATTTAATTTAAGGTCCTTCGGTTTAACAGAATCGTCAGTCCAGTATCTTTCCAGCGTTTTCCCGCTGATCCAGTTAAAAGGTTTATTTGAAGAAGAAAGATCGAGATAATCGATCACTTCAGCAGGATATTTTAAATTAAATTGAAACGCCAGATTCTCAACTTTATCTTTTCCAAGCAATAAATAATCAGAAATATAAACAGGATTCTCTGTAACTTTTTCAGAGACCTTTTTGTTGATCTCTTTGGCAATTATATTAAAATGGGTTCTTGTAAAATTTTTCCAATCCTTAATATTTGTCCTGTTCTCCAGGGCCAATTTAATCTTTTCATCATTCTCAATTGCATTAAATATTTTTTGCTTCATTTTAAAACAATAATTGTTAAATTAAATTGCAATGTACAAAATTATTTATACTGTTTGACTAATATTTGACTAAACTTTTTAAATAAAATTTAAATGTTTTTATATGATTGTCAGTAATTTAAAATTTTTATATAATTTTTTAATGACAGCTTTTATTACATATTTGACACTTCTAATTTAGCATCAGTTTAACAGGATATTCAAAAAAATACCAATATGAACTTTTCTTTAAATAATCCGGAACTTTTTTCAGAAAAAGGTTTTATCAATGGCCAATGGGTAGAGGCTGATGATCAGAAATCATTTGAAGTGAGAAATCCTTCAGACAATTCACTAATCGGTCACGTGCCGGATATGCGGGCCGAAGAGACCAAAAGGGCCATAGCCGCAGCTGAAAAAGCTTTTCATAGCTGGAAAAAGGAATCCGCTGAACACAGATCAAAACTTTTAAGAAGATGGTTCGATCTGATGATAGAAAATGTTGACGATCTTGGTAAGATCTTAACTCTGGAACAAGGCAAGCCCCTGGCAGAGGCAAAAGGAGAAGTGCTCTACGGAGCTTCTTTTGTGGAGTGGTTTTCCGAGGAGGCTAAAAGGATCTACGGCGATGTGATTCCCGGAAATACAGCCAATTCAAGAATTGTAGTTCTAAAACAACCTGTAGGTGTAGTTGCAGCCATCACACCGTGGAATTTTCCCAATGCGATGATCACACGTAAAGTAGGACCCGCTTTAGCAGCCGGTTGTACTGTAGTTCTAAAACCACCAGGGCTCACACCGTATTCGGCACTTGCTTTGGCAAAACTGGCAGAAATGGCAGGTTTCCCTCCCGGAGTTTTTAACATCATTACTACAGCAAAATCTTCTGTTGTGGGAAAAGAACTTACCTCAAGTAAAATTGTAAAAAAACTGTCCTTTACCGGTTCAACCGAAATTGGTAAATTACTGATGAAACAATGCGCTGATACCGTTAAAAAAGTATCGATGGAACTCGGCGGAAATGCCCCTTTTATTGTTTTTAACGATGCTGATGTTGAAAAAGCTGTAGAAGGAGCTATTGCCTCAAAATACCGAAATGCAGGCCAGACCTGTGTTTGTACCAACAGAATTCTGGTACAAAGCGGCATCAAAGAGGAATTTTTAAAACATTATGTAAAAGCTGTTGATAAACTAAAAGTGGGGGATGGAATGCAGGAAAATGTAGAGATCGGACCGCTTATCGATCAGGATGCCATAGATAAAGTAGAAGATCTTGTAAAAGATGCTTTAGACAACGGTGCCAGTTTAATGACAGGGGGAAATAAATTTAAACCTGATTCTTTGTACTACCAACCCACAGTAATTTGCGATGTTACTTCTCAGATGAATATTGCTGATGAGGAGATCTTCGGACCGGTTTCAACTATTTTCGAATTTGAAACCGAAGAAGAAGCAATCCAGATTGCCAATGATACTCCTTTTGGTCTTGCCTCCTATTTCTATGGAAATAATATGAGTCAGATCTGGCGTGTGGCAGAAGCTTTAGAATACGGAATGGTGGGAATCAATACCGGAAAAATATCTACAACGGTTGCTCCTTTCGGAGGAATTAAGGAAAGTGGTGTAGGCCGTGAAGGGTCAAAATACGGTATCGATGAATATGTGGAAATCAAATATCTGAACTTTGAACTTTAAAAAATGGGTACTAAAATAAAATCGCTTTACAAGAAAAGAAAATCGCTGGTTCCAAATGCGCTGGGTGTTTTTAATCCCTCAACCGCCTCAAAGGCGAAAGGTTCTATCATCTGGGATGCAGAAGGTCGTGAACTTATAGATTTCGCAGGAGGTATCGGTGTAATGAATGCAGGGCAT
>QNYL01000221.1 GCA_003973375.1 Flavobacteriia bacterium | reverse complement strand
AAACACAATACAGCGAGGAATTTCATTCTTTTGTCAACGGTCAGCACACCACACAGGGTGGTACTCACCAAAATGCTTTCAGGGAAGCCATTGTAAAAACCATACGTGATTTCTTTGGTAAAAATTTTGATGCTGCCGATGTAAGAAAATCTATTGTTGCAGCCATCAGTATCAAGGTAATGGAACCTGTTTTTGAAAGTCAGACCAAAACCAAACTCGGATCTACCGAGATGGGAGGCGATCTGCCTACCGTACGTACCTTTATCAATGATTTTGTTAAGCGTCGTCTGGATAATTTTCTGCACAGAAATCCGGAAACGGCCGAAAAAATACAAAAAAAGATCCTTCAGGCTGAAAAAGAACGTAAAGAACTTTCCGGAATCAGGAAACTGGCCAGAGAAAGAGCCAAAAAAGCCAGTCTGCACAACAAAAAACTACGCGATTGTCGTATCCATCTCAACGACCTGAAAAAGGACAACCGGCTGGACAGCACGCTTTTTATCACAGAGGGAGATTCTGCAAGCGGTTCTATAACAAAATCGCGTAACGTCAATACACAGGCTGTTTTCAGCTTAAAAGGCAAGCCCCTGAATTCTTATGGATTAACAAAGAAAATTGTTTATGAAAATGAAGAATTTAACCTGTTACAGGCTGCTCTGAATATTGAAGATGGCATTGAAAATCTGCGTTACAACAATATTGTGATTGCCACTGATGCCGATGTGGATGGGATGCATATACGTTTGCTTCTCATTACCTTCTTCTTACAGTTCTTCCCGGAAGTGATCAAAGAAGGACATTTGTATATTCTGGAAACCCCATTATTCAGGGTACGGGATAAAAATAAAACCCATTATTGTTACAGCGAACAGGAAAAGAAAGAGGCTGTTAAAAGTTTAAAAGGGAAACCGGAAATCACACGTTTTAAAGGACTTGGAGAGATCTCACCGAATGAATTTGTCCATTTTATCGGAAATGATATCCGCCTGGCTCCTGTTATGCTCGATCCAAACACTTCCGTGGAACAATTATTAAATTTTTATATGGGCAAGAACACCCCCGACAGGCAAAAATTCATTATTGAAAACCTGAAAGTTGAGATAGATCTTATTGAAGAAGAGGAAAATCTAAAAAATACAAAAAAGAATCATTTGTTATTCACCAATTGATCAGTAAAAATGAGAAATTGAATATGAGCGAAGAAATCAACATAGAAGACAATACTAACGAGTCACATGAAAATGATAAGATCACCCAGATTACCGGGATGTATCAGGACTGGTTTTTAGATTACGCTTCCTATGTTATTCTCGAAAGAGCTGTCCCTGCCATAGACGATGGTTTTAAGCCGGTTCAGCGGCGAATCATGCAATCGATGAAAGACCTGGATGACGGCCGTTACAATAAAGTTGCCAATATTGTAGGGCATACCATGCAATATCATCCTCATGGTGATGCGAGTATCGCAGATGCCATGGTTCAGTTAGGTCAAAAGGAATTACTGATCGATATGCAGGGAAACTGGGGAAATATCCTTACAGGCGATCGCGCTGCAGCATCGAGGTATATCGAGGCCAGGCTTTCTAAATTTGCCCTGGAAGTGGTGTTTAACCCAAAAACCACCGAATGGCAATTGTCTTACGATGGAAGAAGAAAAGAACCGGTTGATCTTCCGGTAAAATTTCCGTTACTTCTTGCCCAGGGAGGAGAAGGAATTGCCGTGGGGCTCTCCACCAAGATTCTGCCTCATAACTTCAATGAACTGATCGACAGTTCCATCAAAATACTGAAAGGCAGAAGTTTTAAACTGTATCCTGATTTTCTTACCGGAGGAATTGCAGATGTTTCCAATTACAACGATGGTAAAAAAGGAGGAAAAGTACGGGTTAGAGCAAGGATCTCACAATACAATAAAAATACTCTGGTCATATCGGAAGTGCCTTACGGAAACACAACCTCTTCACTTATTGATTCCATCATAAAGGCCAATGAAAAGGGAAAGATCAAGATCAAAAGAATTGAGGACAATACCGCCGGAAATGTTGAGATCCTGGTACATTTACCCTCAGGCGTTTCACCGGACAAGACCATAGATGCGCTCTATGCCTTTACAAATTGCGAAGTTTCTATTTCGCCCTTATGCTGTGTAATTCAGAATAATAAACCCGTTTTTATTGGTGTTTCGGATGCTTTAAGATACTCTACACAACACACTGTTGACCTGTTAAAGAGAGAACTTGAGATCCAGTTGAATGAACTTGAAGAACAATGGCATTTTGCCTCCCTGGAAAGGATCTTTATTGAAAACAGGATCTAC
Source organism: Flavobacteriia bacterium (assembly GCA_003973375.1). GTDB lineage: Bacteria > Bacteroidota > Bacteroidia > Flavobacteriales > Flavobacteriaceae > Namhaeicola. Next base: position 1,321 of record QNYL01000221.1, on the reverse strand, counting down.
CGGGATATTGAAGAAGTGGATAGCTGGGAAGGAGTTATCGAGGCCATTGATAAAGGATTAAAACCTTTTATCAAACATCTGAAAAGAGCGGTTACGAAAGAGGATATCATCCGCCTGACGGAAATAAAGATCAAAAAGATCTCTAAATACGACATCAATAAAGCCAAACAACATATTGAAAGTTTAGAAGATAAAATTAAAGAGGTGATCCATCATCTCGATCATCTTACCGATTTTGCCATCAATTATTTTAAAAATCTTAAATTAAAATACGGCAAAGGAAAAGAACGAAAAACCGAGATCAAGATTTTTGAGGATATTGTTGCCACAAAGGTTGTATTGCGAAATTCAAAACTTTATGTAAACCGCGAAGAAGGTTTTATTGGTACATCGCTTAAAAGAGATGAATATATTACCGATTGTGCTGATATAGATGATGTTATAATTTTCAGGGAAGACGGTAAAATGATCATCACCAAGGTGGACAGCAAGACATTTGTGGGTAAAAAGATCATTCATGTTGCTATTTTTAAGAAAAATGACAAACGCACCATTTACAATATGATCTATCGGGATGGAAAAGGTGGAACCTCGTATATGAAAAGGTTTTACGTTACCGGAATTACCCGCGATAAGGAATACGATCTTACCAACGGAAAACCCAATTCCAAAGTATTGTATTTTACAGCCAACCCTAACGGAGAAGCTGAAATTGTAACGATTCTTCTGAGATCTGTAGGCAGTGTTAAAAAACTGAAATGGGATATTGATTTTGCCGATCTTGCCATTAAAGGCAGAAACAGCAGAGGAAATACGGTTACTAAATATACCATACGGAAAATTGAATTAAAAGAAAAAGGTATATCCACCTTAAAACCACGTAAAATATGGTTTGATGATACCGTACAAAGACTGAATGTGGATGAAAGAGGGGAATTACTTGGAGAATTTACTGCCGAAGACCGCTTATTAATCATTACCCAGAAAGGAATGGTAAAAACCATTATGCCCAACCTCAATACACATTTTGATCATCATATGATCATTCTGGAAAAATGGGATCCGAACAAACCAATATCTGCGGTTTATTTTGATGGCGAAAAACGAAAGTATTATGTCAAGCGGTTTATGATCGAAAATCCGAATAAAGAAGAGAAATTTATTTCTGATCATCCTGACTCGCAACTACAAATCGTTGCTGTTGATTACCGCCCCGTTGCTGAAATAATCTTTTCAAAAAGAAGTCTTGAAAACAGAATTTTAAACTTTGAAGAATTCATTTCAATAAAAGGTATTAAATCACTTGGTAATCAGTTAACTG
>QNYL01000238.1 GCA_003973375.1 Flavobacteriia bacterium | reverse complement strand
GTATCTTTTTTCTCGGTATAGGTGTATTTTTTCATTGAAAATTTTTGAATGTTTCTGTTAAAGCCATAAAAATAGAAATGTAAAAACTTATTTAACGGATTTGCCTTAAAATTCTAACAGAGCCTGATAAAATTTATGTATTGGAAAGCCCATTACATTAAAATAACTGCCTTCGATCTTTTCAATACCGATAAAACCTATCCATTCCTGTATTCCATAGCTTCCGGCTTTATCATAAGGTTTGTAATTTTCCAGATAATAGTCAATTTCATCGTTGCTCAGTGCTTTAAAATACACTTTCGTGATGTCGTTAATAATTACCTGATGCACTTTGTCGGTAAGGGCCACAGAGGTAATCACTTCATGCATATTTCCGGAGAGTTCTCTTAGCATTTTCTTAGCTTCATCGGGAGATCCGGGTTTCCCGATGGCTTTGTCTTTAAGCCAGACAATGGTATCTGATGTGATGAGAATCTCATCCTTTTTAAGTTTTTTTGTAAAAGGTTTGGCTTTGATCTTTGCCAAAAAATCGGTTATTTCAGTCTTATTCAGGTCATCAGGATAATGTTCTTCAACTTCTTTAAGGCGGATCTCAAATTTGAGTCCGAGATCTTTTAAGAATTTCTGCCGCCTTGGCGAACCGGATGCCAGAATAATATGCTTGTTCTTTAATTTATTGTATAACATCTTTTTATAATAAAAGTACGGTTAGGATGCCTGACAGCATGATCAGTTTGAGCAGATTGCTTAATTTATGAAAATCTTCTTTGGTTTCAGCATCTTTCAGTTTAAAGATAAAGTAGAGCAGAGGTGCTACTACAATAATCACAAGGTAAATACTGGTAATGTATTTGATGCTAATATACGAATAGGAAAAAGACAGAATGATTAGTATGGTAAACAGGCTGAAAAATAGGAGCAGTTTCTTACTTTTACGGATCCCTTTTTCAATGGGGAAGGATTCGCTGCCTATTCTTTTGTCTCCTTCAACATCTTCTATATCTTTAACAAGTTCTCTTAAAAATGTTAGTAAGAAGGCAAATGAAGCGATCTTTAAAACCAGTAAAAAGAGTTCCCACTGGCGCTCCTGATTGGCTGGCTCTGTTGCCGGAACCAGATCAAAGACAGGGATGATAATAATGCTTAGAAATATTAAAAAAGATACAATAATATTACCGTATAAATACTTCTTTTTAAAGTAGATAGCATATTTGTATAAAAGTAATGATGCAAGAATAAAGACTACTGAAAATGAGATTCTTTTGATATACCAGGACACTACAAATCCAAGCAGGATTCCCGTAATATTCATTACAGAATAAAAAAGCAGGGCATCGTCTTTTGATATCTTTTTTCCAACCAAAACTTTACCGGGTTTATTGACCTTGTCGGCAGGTATATCGTGTACATCGTTGATGATATATCCTGCTGAAGTAGTGGTGATTACCGACAATACCAATAAGGAGAAAATATAAGGATTGAGGTAGGTTGCCGCATCAAAATTTAAGAAAAGTACATATTTTATAAGGATCATGATCAGAACCAGCATAAGCAGATTCTTCCATCTTATCAGATTTAAGATATCTTTAAATTCCATTAAAAGTTCTTTTTTATCCTGGCCAGATCTCTTTTGTTATCGCGGTCTTTGATGGTTTCTCTCTTGTCGTGAATCTTTTTACCTTTGGCCAGGGCAATTTGCAGCTTGGCCCATCCTTTATCCGTGATAAATAATTTTAAGGGCACAATAGTCAGTCCTACATTTTGTACTTCTTTTCTTAATTTTTTAAGCTCTCTTTTGGTGAGCAGAAGTTTTCTTTCGCTTTTAGGCTTGTGGTTGTAATAACTGCCATGCAAATATTCTTCTATAAACATATTGATCACAAAAAGTTCTCCTTTTTCATTGAACTCGCAAAAACTATCGGTAATACGTGCTTTACTTTCCCTGATCGATTTGATCTCAGTACCGGTTAATTTGATGCCGGCAATATAAGTATCGAGGATCTCGTATTCAAAACGCGCCTTTTTGTTTCTTATGTTTATGTTTTTTTGCATAGGCCAAAATTAATCAAATTAATAGCAATACTCAAAGGGTATAAAATAAAAACCCGTACAAAGCTTTAGAATTGTACAGGTTTTTTTTTGTTTTATTAAAAGGTCAGATCTTTTTCAACCAGGAACTCATAGAAACTTCATTGTTGATGATCTCTTTTATTTCTTCAATGGAAACTCTTTCCTGTTTCATACTGTCGCGATGACGAATGGTAACCATTTGATCTTCTTTGGTCTGGTGATCAACTGTAATACAAAACGGAGTTCCTGCGGCGTCCTGACGACGGTAACGGCGTCCGATGGCATCTTTCTCATCATAGCTTACATTGAAGTCGTATTTCAGCTCATCAATGATCTTACGGGCGATTTCCGGCAGACCGTCTTTTTTAATCAAAGGCAGTACAGCCGCTTTTGTTGGGGCAAGTACTGCAGGTAATTTTAAAACTACCCTTTCTGAATTATCCTCAAGTGTTTCTGTTTGAAGGGAAGCAGAAAAAATGGCCAGGAACATACGGTCTAAACCAATAGAGGTTTCGATAACATAGGGTACATAGCTTTTGTTCATCTCATGATCAAAGAACTGTAATTTTTTTCCTGAGAATTTCTCATGGGCCTTCAGGTCAAAATCGGTACGGGAATGAATTCCTTCGAGCTCTTTAAAACCAAACGGAAAATAAAATTCAATATCTGCTGCAGCATTAGCGTAGTGAGCCAGTTTATCATGGTCGTGGAAGCGATAATTCTCTTCCGGCAGACCTAAGGATAAATGCCATTTTAAACGTTCTTCTTTCCAGTGGTTATACCAATTCATTTCTTCTCCCGGACGTACAAAGAACTGCATTTCCATTTGCTCGAATTCACGCATTCTGAAAATAAATTGCCTTGCAACTATCTCATTTCTAAAAGCTTTACCGGTTTGTGCAATACCAAACGGAATTTTCATTCTGCCGGTTTTCTGAACGTTTGAAAAGTTTACGAAAATTCCCTGAGCCGTTTCCGGACGAAGATAAAGCTCCATTGAACTCTCGGCTGTAGCCCCCAACTTGGTACCAAACATCAGATTGAACTGTTTTACATCAGTCCAGTTTTTAGAACCGGATACCGGACAGGCAATTTCGAGTTCTTCTATCAGTTTCTTTACATCTGCAAGATCTTCCGCTTCAAGCGAAGAGGCCATTCTTTTTAATACTTCATCGCGTTTGGCATAATACCGCAGTACTTTCGGATTGGTAGTAACAAACTCTTCTTCATTAAAAGCCTCACCAAAACGTTTGGCTGCTTTTTTGATCTCCTTTTGAGCTTTTAGATTCAGTTTTTCAGCATAATCCTCAATCAAAACATCGGCACGATAACGCTTTTTAGAATCTTTATTGTCGATCAGCGGATCGTTAAAAGCATCTACATGCCCGGAAGCTTTCCAGGTTGTGGGGTGCATAAAGATAGCCGCATCGATGCCCACGATATTATCGTGCAACTGCACCATGGCTTTCCACCAGTATTCACGAATATTTTTTTTGAGTTCAGCACCATTCTGGCCATAATCGTAAACTGCATTAAGGCCGTCATAGATCTCACTTGACTGGAATATATACCCGTACTCTTTGGCATGGGATATTACTTTTT
>QNYL01000244.1 GCA_003973375.1 Flavobacteriia bacterium | reverse complement strand
TCAAGTTTTTTTATTGATCTGATGACTCTTAAGTTTGCGGAGATAGTCATCTGATCAATACTAAGGTTGATCTTCCTGGTGGTAAGGTTTTCAAGTTTTTTTATTGATCTGATGACTCTTAAGTTTGCGGAGATAGTCATCTGATCAATGAATTTTTTATACCTTTTTTACAAATAAATCTATATTTTTACAGAAAACAACTCAACTTAAAATGAAAAAATTACTATTTACAGCATTTTTTCTCCTTTTTGGATTGTCCCAATCGTATTCACAAACAAAAAGAATTATCTATGCTGATGAGAATTATAAACAGATAGATTTTACAGAATATTCTAAAAAAATGAAATCTGGACTTTATTTTTTTGCTAGGTTTGAAAATGACACTGCTGTATTTAAAAAACTCAGGACGCTCCTATGGAGCTGATAACAATCTGTATCACATTATTTTACTACTTGTTAACCTCTACGAGGTTTTGGAAATAGATTCACAAAAATTTTTTGATAAGGAAAATATAATAAGGGCTTAAAAAAACCTTCGTTTGTAAATGTGAAAATTATTATAAGTACCCGTAAAATGTCAATTTTATATTGATTGGTTGATTATTCTCTTATAAGTAAAAGCCATTTAACCAATTTTAAATCTTAAATTTTTAATCTTTTAATCCTAAAACCTATCTTTGCAGCCTAAAAATTAAACCATGTCAAAACCTGTTAGAGTCCGCTTTGCTCCCAGCCCCACCGGACCTTTACATATCGGTGGTGTACGCACCGCTTTGTTCAATTATTTATTTGCCAAAAAAAACAAGGGTACATTTATCCTTAGAATTGAAGATACCGACCAAAACCGTTATGTGGCCAATGCCGAACAATATATTATTGATGCGTTGAACTGGAGTGGAATTCCGTTTGAGGAAGGTCCCGGAAAAGAAGGAAATTTCGGACCCTACCGCCAATCGGAAAGAAAGGATCTGTATAAACAATATGCCGACAGGCTGATCGCTGAAGGAAAAGCCTATTATGCTTTTGATACCCCGGAAGAACTCGATGCTTTACGATCTGAGTATCAGGAAAATAAACAAACTTTTATCTACAACTATCACAATCGTGAAAAGCTGAATAATTCAGTTGCTTTAAGCGAAGAAGAAGTGGCTGAAAAACTGGAAAACGGTGAAAAATATGTAGTGCGTTTTAAAACACCTGTTAATAAGGATCTTCAGTTAAAAGATATGATCCGGGGAGATATTAAAATTGACACCAATACTCTTGATGATAAGATCTTATTTAAAAGCGACGGAATGCCTACTTATCACCTGGCCAATATTGTTGATGATCATTTAATGGAGATCACCCATGTGATCCGCGGAGAGGAATGGCTCCCCTCTATGGCATTGCATGTACTGCTTTATCAGGCTTTTGACTGGGATACACCGGAATTTGCCCATTTACCACTTATTTTAAAACCCACAGGTAAAGGAAAACTCAGCAAACGGGATGGAGATAAGCTCGGTTTTCCGGTATTTCCGCTGGAATATAAAAATGAAACAACCGGAGAAATTTCAAGAGGATATCGAGAAGACGGTTATTTTCCGGAAGCTTTTATCAATATGCTTGCCTTTTTAGGGTGGAATCCGGGAACAGAACAGGAACTGTTCAATATGGAAGAATTGATCGAAGCCTTTGATATTTCAAAAGTAGGTAAATCGGGAGCAAAATTCGATGTGGAAAAAACCAAATGGTTCCAGCACCAGTATCTGATCAGAAAAGAAGATCAGGAGCTGGCTAAAATGTTTTCTAAGGAATTTAAGGATCGAATAGTAAATTCACGCCTTCACGGGAATGACAAGGTAAATAATCTTGATTATATTACCAAAATTGTATCTCTGATCAAAGAGCGTGCAAGCTTTGTAAGTGATTTTTGGAGCCTCTCCTCTTATTTCTTTATTGCTCCGGAGTCATACGATCCGAAAGCTGTTAAAAAGGCCTGGAAATCAGGCACTGGTGAACTGATGAAAGAATTAACAGATATTTTAAAATCTATTGACGATTTTTCAGCAGAAAACACTGAAAAGGTTGTAAAAGAATGGATCACTTCCAAAGAGATCGGATTTGGTAAAGTTATGCAACCTTTCCGCTTAAGCCTGGTGGGAGCATTACAAGGTCCGCATGTTTTTGATATTACTGCTTTACTAGGTAAAGAAGAAACGCTTAAAAGACTTACCAGGGCAATCGATACGTTATCTTAAAAAAAGAGGCTGTCTAAAAATTTATTTTTTATTTAAATTGCATGAATTAGCTTTGATCTATGTTTAACGGTTTTATTTCATACAATTTTTCCTTTTCAATCAGATTAATGTCTTTTTAAACAGCCTTTTTTAAACTCAAGAAGTATTATTTTTCCTTAATTCTTACATTTCCTCCTAATTGTTCTTTTTTTGTCATTTTAAGTTTTCCAAAAGCCGGACGTGATGAATTGTTTTGAAGACGTTCATCATCAGGAGATCCCATGGTACCTCCAGTATAAATCATCTTACCGTTACCTTCATCATCTTTTTCGCCACCACGACCATCATTACTTCCACCGGCCTGTCCGGGAACTACACCGATCTGTTTTTTATTGCCTAATAATTTTTGAGCCTGTTTCTGGGCTTCAGCACTTATCGGTCCACTGTTCATGTCATTCTCTGCAGGATCTTCACTTCCACCTCCACCGCCATCTTTTCCTGTATAATTAGTTTTATTATTATCTTCAGATGAAGAATTCTTTTCATCATCTTCATTGCTGGAGTTCTTTTGATCATCATCTTCATCTTGGTCGTCCACATTAGATGAGTTCTTTTCATTGCCATTACCATCATCATAAGAAGCATTTGCATCATAAGTATCGCCCGAATCATCGGTGTCTTCTGCTGCACTTGTATCGTCACTGTCTACTGAATCAGTTTCTCCATCAGAATTATTGCCAAGTTGTTCTCCTTCTTTTAACTTATGTGAAGAACCAACCACAGAGTTTGTCGCTGTTGAATTATAATAATCAGAACCATTAAAACCCCAGCTTTCTTTTAATTTCTGACAATCGGCAGCTCCCATTCCCATATGTTTATCTCTGCCCACAATATCTCCGTTACCACTATGCTGTAAATAACTTAACTGAGAACACATATCATTCCATCCGTTAAGTGCATCCTGGCCAAATTTTCCTGCCATCGGATCAGCCCCTCCACCAATACCACCAATATCATCTATACCGGGTTTATCATGTTTTTCACTACCTTGTTCCTTAATACCAACACCAAATATTGCACCGAGCATAGTATTTGCCAAATTAGAACCAATACCTTCTTCTTTTAAAATGTTTTCAATATCTTCCAAACACGCATTTACATCATTATAAGTACCATTGATAAACCTGTCTGATGTTAAAATAGGTTTGACCCGTTTAATTGATCTGTTGATTTTTTGATTGTTTTCACTTATCTTTTTTTCCTGAGCACTTAGTTGAGATGTAAAACTCATCATTATAAAAGTAAGCAATCCTATAATTAAATAATTTTTCATAGTATTTTATTTTTAAGAGTTATTAATTCTCAAAACTAATAATATCGAAAACATTTATTTTCATACTTTAAGCTAATTTTTGCTCGTACTTAAGTATGATTTTAGGTAAAAAAAAACATGGTTTTTAATGTCT
>QNYL01000247.1 GCA_003973375.1 Flavobacteriia bacterium | reverse complement strand
CGCCTGGTGGGCAGCTAACAAACATGAATTCTGGGTGAGCTCAGACAATGTGAACTGGACTAAAGTTGCCTCCTATGACGACTGGTTAAGAGATGATAATGGCGTTGTTGTTCCATTAGCAGAACCTGCCAAGGCAAGATATTTTAAATATGTTGCAACAGAAGGCTATGATTATTATGCATTCCTCGCAGAAATCAATGTATATGGTCTAGAAAAATAAAGTGTTTTTAATACTAAAATGGGGATGATCGTTCATCCCCATTTTTTATCTGTGATTTCTAAATATACTGTAAAAATGTCAAGAATATTCCTCTCTTACTTTTTGTTTATTGGTCTAATTACTAATATTTACAGCCAGATCAATATAACACCCTACGATACTTTACCGGGTATAAACTCTATATATAAACCGGCCTATGACAACAGTTATCCTTCCTGGGGTAAAAAATTGTATCAGTACCCTGTAAATTTTAATTCCATTGAAAATGAGTATCAGGAGTATTTGACTGAACATGGAAATCAAAAAAATGCATTAACCCGCTATTATAAGATCTGGTCGGGTATTGTTAGAGATTATGCAGATGAGTACGGAAATATAATCCTTCCTTCAACAGAAAAATATAAATCTGCAGCAAAAAAACAGCAAAAGGCTGTTATTATTCAGGATGACTCTAATTCTGATTGGACATTTTTAGGTCCAAAAAATACTTACTGGTTAAATAATTCAGGAACTCCCGGAGAGACCGATGTTGCTCCCTGGCAGGTAAATGTTTATACACTGGATGTTTTTAAAGGGAATAAGAGCATTATCTACTGCGGAACTGAAACAGGTTACGTGAATAAGACAACGGATGGAGGTAAAACATGGAATATGCTTGCTAAAGACTATGTTTTTGGTGGTATTGAAAATATTAAAATGGATCCATACAATTCTAATATTGTATATGTTTCCTCTTCCAGTCAAATACATAAATCAACAGACGGAGGAAAAACATGGGCTCCTATGTTGACTAACGGATTATCATTTGCTGCAAATCATCTGGTTATAGATCCGGGAAATACCGATAAAATAATTGCTTCAACAAATAAAGGTATTTATATAAGTTTAGATGCCGGTAGAAACTGGACCAGAAAAACAAGCAGGAAAACCTACGATGTTGAAATTAAACCCGGTAATTCTGATGTTATATATGCGCTTACAGATACTTCACAAGGAAATTTCGAGTTACTCGAATCTGTAAATGGTGGAGGAACCTTTTCCAGAGTAACAACTTTTCCTTCAAATATTCACAATAAAAGCGGAGGATTGCTGGCAGTAAGTAAAGACAATCCTAATTTGGTTTTATCTACTATGTTAAGCAATAACAATACGCCCTTCTTGTACAGGGGAGTTTATAATACAGGTACTTGGACATGGTCAAAAGTAATTGATTGCAACACAGATGATTTTCGATATAATAATGGCCAGGGCTATTTTGATCTGGTACTTGAGATTTCTCCTGAAAATGAAGATGAGTTTATGGTAGGATCTACTACCCTTTTTAAAACAAAGAACGGAGGACAAGATTTTGATGCAATTGGAGGATATTGGGGCAGGTTTAGTATTCATCCGGATATTCAGGCTATGGAATGGCTTGAAAATGGGGAAGTCTGGGTGGCTACCGATGGAGGTATAAGTTATTCTAATGATGCCTTTGAAACAGATTTTCTACCCATAATAAATGGATTGATCGGTTCGGCAATGTGGGGATTTGATCAGGGATGGAATGAGGATATAGTTGTTGGAGGACGGTACCATAACGGAAACACTGCCATGGCAGATTTTTACAACGGTAAAGCTTTGCGTATGGGTGGCGCTGAATCAGCTACCGGATGGGTTATACAGGGGAAAAGCCGTCATGTGGCATTTAATGATCTTGGGAATGGATGGATCATTCCAAGTTCAGCAGAAGGCAACCCTGAAGGCAGATTTATTTTTAGTAAATATCCCAATATGCTAGAGTACGGAGGCAGAAGGGGAAATTTAATTCACCACCCTAATTATTTTGAAATTCTGTTTTTAGGTGAAGGAAACAATATCTGGAAAAGTACAGATATGGGTGTTACTTTTGAATCACTGCATACCTTCCAAGGAAAAGTACTTTGTATGCAAATGAGTATTACAAATCCTGATGTTATTTATGCTGATATAGAGGGGAGAGGCCTGTACAGAAGTGATGATCAGGGAGTAACCTGGACCTATAAGTCTGCTTTAAGCGATAATTCTAACGGAGGAAGCAAGATGAAAGGAAGAACCAATCTGGTGATATCCCCGTATGATGAAAATACCATTTATGCATGTTATTCTAACGGAACCTGGACTGCTGATAAAGGTAAAGTGTTTAGATCAACAGATGGAGGAGATACCTGGACAAACTGGACGGGTGATGTAGATGGATATACAAAATGTTTGGCCATACAGCCAACAAATTCGGGAGAAGATCTTGTGTATTTGTTCACTACTTCCAGAAAAGGAGCGCAATCAAAAGCCTATTACCGAAAAGCTTCGATGACAGAATGGAAATTGTTTACCAATAATTATCCCGGAAATTTTGATGTAAATACAGTTATTCCGTTCTACAGGGATGGAAAGATCAGGCTTGCAGGAGGAGGAGGTGTATGGGAATCTCCATTGCAGGAACCCTCATTTAAACCTATTCTTAATCCATGGACTAATAATATAGAAAACAATTGCATGAGTGAAGAAATTCAGTTTGATGATCATTCTGTTTTAAATCATGCAGGGGCAACATGGAAATGGGATATTTCACCTGCTCCGGAGTATATCAGTGATTCTTCAATCAGAAATCCTGTTGTTGTTTTAGGTAATCCCGGTTCTTACGATGTTACTCTTACCGTTACCCAGGATGGTAAACAATATGTAAAGACCATCAGCAACATGGTAACAACTTCTACTTGTCCGTCAATTGAGGATTGTGATAATCCGGGTGAATTACCTAAAAATGAATGGTCATTATTGTACGTTGACAGTGAGGAAACAGGTTATCCGAGACCGGCAACAAATGCTTTTGATGATGATCCAAAGACCTTTTGGCATACGCGATGGAGTACAGGATCAGATCCTTATCCCCATGAAATTCAGATAGATCTGGGAAAATCTTACAGCATAAGTAAGTTCAATTACCTGCCAAGGCAGGATGGAAGTCCAAATGGAAGAATTAAAGACTTTGAACTATATTTTAGTGATGACAAGTCCGATTGGGGAGAAAAAGCGTATTCAGGTACTTTTGAAAATACTTCTGCTCCTAAAATTATAAATTTTGATAATCCGATAAAGGGTAGGTATATGAGACTGGTTTCACTCTCAGAGGTAAATGGCAATGCCTGGACATCTGTTGCAGAGTTAACTTTAACAGGTTGTCTTACGGATCAGTTAGGTGTTGTTGATGAGGAACTGGACAGGTCTTTATTGTTTTATCCAAATCCTGTATCCAGTGTTCTGTGCATCAGATCTAAAACTAAAGTAATTAACAGAGTTGAAATTTTTTCCATACTTGGGAAAAAAGTAAAAAGTATAAATTCTGAATTCTCATCTATTCCAACGGATGATTTAAACAGCGGAATCTATATTGTAAGAATATATGCAGATCAGGGTTTAACAGTTCGGAAACTAATAAAAAAATAAAAAAATAAAAAAAGATCATTGCAAAATTTTGTAGTATCATAAAATAAAGACAATTATTTGTCC
>QNYL01000043.1 GCA_003973375.1 Flavobacteriia bacterium | reverse complement strand
AATTCGTAGTTAAGCACCTGTGCTTTAAATGCGTAATCTTCAACATTTTTAGCTTCACCATATCTCTTGTTGAGAGCTTCGGTAAATCTGCTTAGCGTATTGAATTCATTTCTTCCGCAGTGGAAATCCCATACATCATTGATGGGCCAAAGATCTTTTTCAGGGATCATTTTTTTAATGCTCTCCAGCGGTGGCACCTGAGCTCCGGGTCCGGTTTCGGTATTAAAACCAAAAGCTCCGCCGTATAAAGTGTCTTTGTACCAGTAAACCGGGGGAACATAAGCGTAAGGTCCTCGCATTTTTACTCCGCTGGGCCCTGCAAGTGAAGTCCATTCCTTTGCCGATTGCAGGTATGCTCTGGTAGAATCATATTTATGGAAAATATCAAAATATTTCTTTTCGAGTTCTGGTTTCGGAATACAGTCGCTCCCCGCCGACCAGGCAAAGATTGATGGGTGATTTCGCAACCATACGATCTGATCTTTCCAGGCTTCAGACATCATTTCAATATCCTTTGGAGAGGTAATGCCTCCGTAGGTTTCGTCGGTAGGTTTTCCGAGATAATCCTCCCATTCCCAATGGCAGCTCCATCCCACCATAACCAAAATTCCCATTTGGTCACACAGGTCATACATGGTTTGATCCTTACCCCAGAAACCCTCAAGGCGGATGGTGTTAAGATTCATGTCTTTTACATATTCCAGCTGAGCTTTGATGTAATCGGGGGTGTCGTTTAGCATCATGTTATCTACCCAGCCCCCGCCTCTGATCAATATTTTTTGTCCGTTAATTTTAAAGCCTCTGTGACCTTCCTTTGTGAAATATTGGGACACTTCTCTGATTCCAAAGTCAAATTCCTGAGAGTCGATCTCTTTTCCATTTGCAATAAATTGCACTTTAGCGTGATAGAGTTCGGGAGTTCCTATAGTATGAGGCCACCATAATTTTGGATTTTTCAGGTGTAATTGCTTAAAATCTTTTGAGGTAAGGGTGATTTTTTTGTATTCTCCTTTTTTTAAAGTGATTTTTTTATTGATAGAGATGTCTCCAATCTTAATTTTTAAATCTCCTTTGATGTCTTTATCAAAGTTTTTCAGGTAGGTAGTAAAAATCAGGTCGGTTTCTTTATAATTTCCATTCTTAAAAGAAGATTCGATATAAGGATCTTCAATGCTTACGCCATTATTTGAAATAAGCAATACATCTCTGAAAATTCCCATATTGTTATCGGGTGGTGCCGGATTCCAGTCAACAAACCCGATGGTGTAATCGCCGGGTTTTGGAGGATAGACTTTTACAGCAAGAATATTGTCTCCTTTTCTAAGATATTTATTAACAAGGAATTTGTATTGCCGGAAAGGGTTGACCACTTCTTCTTCAGAGGCGATCTTTTTTCCGTTCAGCCAGATCTCTGCACTGTAATTGATGCCTTCGAATTTTAATAAAAAGGTCTTATCCAGATCTTTAATGTTAAATATGGTGCGGTACCACCAGGCCTTTTTAAAGGCTTTGGTGTCAACCTTTTCAATATTCTTTCCTATAAAGATATCTTTATACGCCCCATTCACCATCAGAGCATTTAAAACGCTTGTAGGAACATTTGCCCGGATCCATTCTTTTTTATTTAGATTTCCCGAAGAGATCAGTTCACCTTTATTTCCAACCTTTTCACTGCTCTGTATCCTCCAGTCCTTTAAAAGGGTCTTTTGGTTTTGTGAAGATGCAGTAAGATAAATTCCAAACATAAATAGAATGAGTAAGATATTTTTCATCGTACCAGAGTTTTAGATTTCTCACCAAAAGTATGAATAATAATTATAAGTGCAAAATATTGCTCTATAATAATTGATTATAAGATCTGAGTGCAAAAAGTTGCATAAATATAAAGTTATATTTAAAAGATTTAATTTAAACTTTCGGTTACTTAATCTTTAAAGTAGAACTTTTAATGATAAATTTTGAAGGAATAATAAGGGTATTGTTTTCGATCTTTTTATTTTCTATCATTCTAAACAATTCTGTGATCGCCTTGTTCCCGATCTCCGTACCTGAAAAATGAATTGAAGTTAGCTGCGACGGGTTAGCAGCTTCATTTTTATGGTTGCTAAAACTGATTAAAAGCAGATCTTCCGGTGTGCTGAGACCTTTACTTTTTAGCCAGTCAATAATTTGATTACTGAGGCTGTTGCCGGAAGAAATTATTCCGTCGGGTAATTCTGATTCAGAGTAAAGTTTGTCCAGATAATCCACGAGTTCATTGTTTTCAAAAGCTTTTGTTATAACATGATCTTTAATGTACTTCTCATCAGCATCTGCGAAAGCATTTTTATAGCCTTCAATCATATCTGCGTAAAACGGATTCTTCGGATCTCCTGCGAAAAGAAGAATTCTTTTACTTTTCATTGAGAACAGATGATTTACTGCTTTATAGGTTCCGAGGGAAACATCAGGGATAACGGTTGAACCGAATTGTTCCTGATCAGAGTTGTTGATAAAAACAGTTGGGATATTGTATTTTACAAATTGATTCAAATGGTCTATTGGAGTAGATTTATCAAAAATAACGGCTATCACACCTTCTATATTCATATTGATCAATGAATGCGTATAGGCTTTTTCCATTTCAGGATCGTTGTTGGTATACGCAATATATAGGCTGTAGCCCTTTTCTTTAGCTTTATTCTGTACACTTTCAACCACGTCAATATAAAACTGACTGTTCAGAACAGGTAATAAAAGACAAATCGTTCTGTTTTTATCCACTTTCATATAAGCCGGCAGATTAGGTTGATAGCCCAGATTTTTAGCTGCATTCCAAACCTTTTCCTTTGTTGACTGACTGATCTTAGGGTGGTTGTTTAGGGCTCTTGAAACGGTAGAAAGCGAAATATTTACGGCTTCTGCGATATCTTTTATGGTAATATTTTTGTTCTTCAAGGGTTTGATATTTACAGGTCTGAATATAATAAAATATTGTAAAGATAATTGATACAGTTCTCTTTTTTAAAGATCGGAAAACTGTATCAATTGATCTCTTAGCAGATTTCTATTTTTTAAAAATAAAACCTTCTGAATGCTTCCAGGGCAGCGTAATCAGCCAGACCTAAGGCATTGTACTTCTCAGCTGTTTCTCTGTTTCTGTCCTCAGCCCGCATCCAGAATTCTCTTGAATCATCTCCCTGATACAAAGCTCCGTCTTTTTGCGACTGGTGGTAGAAGATTGCATTTCTTTTCTTCAATACCTGATCAGGACTCATAGGAACGGTCATTTCAATTTCGTGGATATCCCATTCGTGCCAGGCTCCTCTGTACAGCCAAACCCTGCAATCATTCATATATCTTTCATTTTTAAGATCTTCCAAAGCTTTGAAAAGTGAATCGAGACAGATCCTGTGCGTACTGTGAGGTCCGGCCAGATCTTCAGAAGCATAGATCTGATGAGGTTTTACCTTCGCAATCAGCCCGGCCATCAACTGTATATCATTATCGCTTAACTTTTTCTTACTGGCAGTTCCTGTTTCGTAAAATGGAAGGTCTAAAAAGTGTACATTTTCATCAGGTAAAATAGGTTTTATTGACTTATAATTTTCATTTTTTATTACAACTTCTGGATATTTATCTATTTTAAAGCTAATAATTATATTATCTCATTTTTTTCAATTATTTACATCATATATTTGTCAAATAAGTTGATATTCTTTTATTATATTTTTTAATGAATTATTAATTGCTTGTTCATAAATAGCTCATTGTAAA
>QNYL01000016.1 GCA_003973375.1 Flavobacteriia bacterium | reverse complement strand
GGGTGGATGCAGTGGCTTCTATGCTGTATCTCGATTATTCGCGTGAGGAAGGCGAATGGGAACCAAATCAATACGGAGGAAGAGAAAATCTGGAAGCGATCTCCTTTTTAAAGGAATTTAATCAGGAAGTGTATAAAACTTTTGACGGTATTCAAACTATTGCGGAGGAATCAACGGCCTTTACCGGAGTGACAAAACCGGTTTCTATCGGAGGTCTCGGATTTGGTATGAAATGGATGATGGGCTGGATGCATGATACGTTGGATTATTTTTCTAAAGATCCGATTCATAGACAATACCATCAAAATGACATCACTTTTAGTCTGGCTTATGCCTTTACGGAAAATTTTATGCTCCCGTTATCTCATGATGAGGTAGTTTACGGAAAAAGATCATTGCTGAATAAAATGCCCGGTGATGAATGGCAGAAATTTGCAAATATGAGGTTGCTTTTCGGGTATATGTTTACACATCCCGGAACCAAACTTTTATTTATGGGAGGAGAATTCGGCCAGTCTGCAGAATGGAACTTCTCTCAGAGTCTCGATTGGCATCTGCTTCAATATGATCCTCATAAGAAACTGAGTAAGTATGTTAAAGAACTGAATAAATTTTATAAAGAACATCCTGCTTTGTATGAAAAGGCATTCTCGCCTGACGGTTTTGAGTGGATCAATTTCGGCGACAACCAGAATTCTGTAATCTCTTTTATCCGTAAAGGACACGATGAAGAAAATGATCTGGTTATTGTGTGTAATTTTACAACGGTTCCAAGAGAAAAATACAGGATTGGAATGCCTAAAACAGGCACGCTGGTACAGGTGTTTAACAGTGATTTTAAGAAGTACTACGGCAGTGGTGTTAGAAACTCTAAAAAATTATCAATTGAAGAGGAAAGTTGGGACAACAGGGCATTTTCCGTTGAGATCACACTGCCTCCATTATCGATGATTGCTTTTAAAATCGCATAGTGTTAAATCATGTGTATTGTGTATAAGTAAAAATAACAAAAATTAGTATGACTAAAATATGCTTGACATAACACTTTAGCTTATTCTTTCAGATTTTTTATGTTTATTTGTATTTTTTTTAGATGAAACGAACATGAATTTTATTGATTTTAAATTGCACACGGAAAAGTGATTGAAAAATTTCATATGGGAGCGAAGCCGGTTCCATATGCGGTATTTTTTCTGCATATTTTTTCAATAGGAAGAAATCGGGCAGAGAATTGTCTTTGTTTCGTAATTCTATATATTTTTACAACGGATTTGAATTTAAACAGAAGTAATAACCTATGATTATAAATACAGAAATTAAAAGAAAAGGAAACCAGTTTCCGGCCAAAGTAATATCCTGCAAAAAAGAAGTTGACACCTTTTATTTTATAACCGAGAATAATGTTACTTTACAACTCACTATTATCCGTGGGAGTATTTTGCGTTTCAGATATTCCACAACGTTTAATTTTGAGAAAGACTTTTCTTATGCGATAGATGAAGATGCCAGCAGAGGTTACAATACTTTAAACCATACAGAAGAAAAGGATTACTACGTTATAGAAACTTCAAGTGTGATTTGTCATATTCATAAGGCTGATCTCCGTTCAGAAATTTTTGATGCCAAAGATAAAAAACTGATTTGTGAAGATGAAGCGGGATTTCACTGGGAAGAAAATTATGAAAAAGGCGGAAATATTGTCAAGATGAGTAAACTGGCCCACGATGCCGAGAGTTATTACGGTATGGGAGACAAGCCTGTAAATGCAAATCTGAGAGGTAAGCGGTTTGAGAACTGGGTAACCGATTCATATGCCTTTACAAAATTTACAGATCCTTTATACAAATCTATCCCTTTTTATACCGGACTGCACAACAATAAAGCTTATGGAATCTTTTTTGACAATTCATTCCGGTCTTTTTTCGATTTTTGTCATGAACGCCGTCAGGTAACAAGTTTCTGGGCTCACGGAGGTGAAATGAATTATTATTTTATCTATGGACCCACCATGAACGAAGTGGTTTCAAGATACACAAACCTTACGGGTACACCGGAACTTCCCCCTATGTGGACCCTCGGTTTCCATCAGTGTAAATGGAGCTATTATCCCGAATCAAAAGTGCGAGAGATCACTTCAAAGTTTAGAGAACTTCAGATTCCTTGTGATGCGATTTATCTGGATATAGACTATATGGACGGATTCAGATGTTTTACCTGGAATAAAGAATATTTCCCTGATCCAAAAAAAATGGTTAGTGATCTTGAAAAAGACGGATTTAAAACTGTTGTTATAATCGATCCGGGAATCAAGATTGATGAAGATTATGATATTTACAAAGAGGGAATTGAAAATGATTATTTCTGTAAAAGAGCAGACGGACCTTATATGAAAGGAAAAGTATGGCCGGGAGAATGTTATTTCCCTGATTATACTAATCCTAAAGTGAGAGATTGGTGGTCGGATCTTTTTAAAGAACTGATCGATGATATAGGAGTAAAAGGTGTTTGGAATGATATGAATGAACCGGCAGTAATGGAAGTACCTAATAAAACTTTCCCGGATGATGTACGTCATGATTATGACGGCCATCCTTGCAGCCACAGAAAAGCTCATAATATCTATGGAATGCAAATGGCAAGAGCCACCTATGAAGGTCTGAAAAAATATTCATTCCCTGAAAGACCTTTTGTGATTACACGTTCAGCCTATTCCGGAACCCAGCGTTATTCCTCAACCTGGACGGGAGATAATGTGGCCACCTGGGAACATCTGTGGGTAGCCAATGTACAAGTACAGCGTATGTGTATGTCGGGATATTCCTTTACCGGATCAGATATCGGCGGTTTTGCCGAACAGCCTACAGGCGAACTCTATACAAGATGGATACAGCTTGGAGTATTTCATCCTTTCTGCAGAGCACATTCTTCAGGAGACCACGGCGAACAGGAACCCTGGTCGTTTGATGAAGAAGTAATCGGCATCGTTAGAAAATTTATTGAGATAAGATATCAGCTTTTACCTTATCTCTATACGGCTTTCTGGAAATATATTAGTCATGGTGTACCCATCTTAAAATCACTGGTTGTTTTTGATCAGGAAGATACGCAGACTCATTTCAGATCGGATGAATTTATTTTTGGAGATAAAATACTGGTTTGCCCTATACTTGAACAGAACGCCACAGGAAGAAGAATGTATATTCCAAGAGGAAAATGGTATAATTTCTGGGATGATACGGTAATTTCCGGTGGAAGGGAAACACGGGTGGAGGCAGATTTGGACAGTATGCCTATCTTTATTAAAGAAGGAGCCATAATTCCTAAATATCCTGTGCAGCAATATGTTGGGGAAAAACAAATTGATGAGCTCATCCTGGATGTATATTTTAAATTGGGTAAAGAAAAAAGTGAGATATATGAAGATGCCAACGATGGTTACGATTATAACAAAGGACGTTATAGTTTGCGCAGTTTTGTGTTCAGCGGTAAAAAGAGAAAACTGACCATCCAGCAACATAAATTAGGTACATTTATTACCAGCTATGAGACTTTTAATATCAGAATTCATGGCTTGCCTTTTAAGATCTCTAAATTTTATATTGACGGAGAAGAGGCAGGTTCAACAGATATTAAGATAAATGGTGTAAATTCAATTATCATCACAAAGAATTTTAATAATTTACAGATCATAGGAGAGTAAAATGGGGTATAGTTATTATCAGATTAGCAATTTTAACCGGTTTAAATATATTTAGCATATTTAAAAGATCC
>QNYL01000272.1 GCA_003973375.1 Flavobacteriia bacterium | reverse complement strand
GAAGTCATTGCGTGTATTATTTGAGTGCTTGGGAGATGCCATCGATAAGGCTGAGGGAACAGGTAGCCTTAATTTAAGCGTGTTGAGGATTCCTGAAGGAGCTACTGAAACAATTCCAGAACAGTGGACAGAGTTACATCGGACCAACGTTCTCACTGCTGGCGCTGAGAAATTTATCGAGGTTGATTTGTCAGCGGGAGATTTTATTAAATTAATAGCCGAAGATGCTGGCGACGGAAATGGAGGCGATCATGCTTACTGGCTTGATGCTCGTTGGGTTCGGCCTGATGGAACAGAAATTTATATCGAAAACAACGAATGGCTCAGTGCTTCAGTTGGTTATGGATCATTAACTTGGGGGAATGAAATTACTTTTTCAGGTGGATCGACAACCCGTTCGATCTTTGCGCACGCGCCTAGCAAAATCAGCTTTGTTGTTCCTGATGGTGTCAGTAAGTTAAGGGTGACTTTAAAGAACAATAAATATGGAACGATTGTTGGGGTTGTGAAAGAGAAACCTTCTGCAGTTAATTATGGAGATCTCTCAAAATATCTCATCAATGTGACGATCCCAATAAAAAGAATTGGTTCGTTTTTAGCGGGGGGGGCTGAGCGTCAACATAAGATTGATCAGATCATAACTTCTCAAGCAGCTTGGTTATTGGGTGAGCAGAGAGAGGATGGAGGGTTTGAAAGTTGGGGAAGTTATACGACGGATGCTTGGGATACCGCGTATATTGGATTGGCTATGCTGGCAGCGGACGAACCCCGCTTTACAGAATCGGCACGTAAAGCTGCTTATTATATCGCAAATTTGAGTGATACTTCGAATTGGTGTTCTCCAAAAGGGATCGTTCTTACTTTTTTATGTGAGTATTATTTTCGAACAAAAGATGCTGGTATTCTCCCAGGAATTCAAAAGGCTGTAGAGGATGTTGAAAAATCCTTTTTTCAACAAGGATATGCAGGCCATGGTTCTGGAAATTACGGCTACGGAACGGGTGGCCAGAACTCTGGTTTTTCTTATTTAGCCATGGGCTTGGCGATGGCGTCAAGAACGCCTGTGGAATTAGATGTAGAGATGTTTGAGAAGGTTATGACGCGCATGGATGCAATGGCTCCGAGTGGCGTGATTGGTTATGGGAGAACCACTAAAAATGATTTTGATGCAAATCAGTCTGCGAGAGATCGCGTTGCATTGACTGGACCTTGTGTGGTAGCGAACTGCATTACAGGTCAATCTCAGAGGTTTTTTGATTTGAGTAAATTGGCGTATGAAAGAGCCGTTGGTGCGCTTGATTTTGGTCATTCAACACAAACTTATGGACTTTTCGGGGGAACTATTGGTGCCGCAAACTTAGGTGATGAACTTTTACAAAGACACCTTGAGACGGTGATGCCTAAGATGATTTTGCAACGCAATTATCAAGGTGGTGTTGTCGCTAGCGAGTGTCGATTTGAGTTTATGGGAGCCGAGGGCATGTTTCGGCCTCGTATGTCGACAGCAATACAAATTTTAACATTGGCTGCGAATCGGAAAAATTTAGCCATTACAGGCAAGCGAGATCTTCGCGCATCCGTAATGAAACCTGGAATGAATACCCATGTGTGGGACTTGGAAACTCATCGTTTTTACCTTCGTGGATGGGCGACAGCTATTGAGTTGCTTGGAAGTAATGCCCCAGCGAGTTTAAAATCAGGTTATGAGTCATTGAGAGAGATTGACTACGATGGACCGATTCATATTTTGCATGATCGCATTTTTGCGATTCTTGAAAGCAATGCTCTAAATGTAGTAACAGACATTAATGCGCTGAGCGGGGTAAGTGATGAACTTAAGGCTCAAGCTATCGAAATGGTATTGGGAATTGATCTTAATATTTCAGTCACGGAGAAAGATACTGATGCTGTGGAAATAAAGTTGAGTGCGTATTGGCCGTTACGGGAAAGAAATCGTTGGGAAGACTCAGCAACAAAAACATCTTGGAAGGCAAATGCTGATTATAAAATGGTAGGAAGTATCAGTATAGCTAAAGATACCAAATTGAGTGATGACGTAAACATTGCATTTGATAGCAGTTCGGCCAATTCAGATTGGAAAGAAGGGTATGCTAAAAATTTAGGCACCGTAACAGTGAACCGCTTAGATAGCACTGTGGAGTTCACTCTTCCCGTTCAGATTAACTACACGGTAGGAACGCACACTGTTTCGTATACTCGAAATGTGACCTTTGAGGAAGGAGTTGGAGGAAACTTTGACGATGCAAGATATGTCACCATTCCTTCATCCACAGTAATGAGAACTGGATTGGGAGATGAATTAGTCGTTCGTCTGCCATTAACGGGAGAATACTTACAAATGCACGGTGAGGTTGGACGCCAAAATTATCAAGGAGAGAAGGTTAAGGTTGATTTTACACAGGGTAGCTTGGGCTTAGGTGCTTGCCGCAATGTGAGCGTTGTTCAAAGTGATCTCAAGTGGTTTAGGGCTACATCGATTGCGGCAGTTCCAGATTCATCATTAGATCAGTCAGATATTGATGCTCTTTTAGATTCTGATGAAACGACAACAGGTCGAGTTAGAGCGGAGACTTCTACTCAAGCATGGGTCGGTTTTGAGATGGATTTAGGTTCTTTGAAGGATATTAATGGTATTAAAATTGTAGAAAATTCCAAGTGGTGGATTAATACTAATTTCAAGGTCGAAGTGGAAGTTGATGGAAAATGGCAACAAGTAGTTGCAGGGGATAAACCTCGTGGAATTGATTATTTTAAAACTGTAAGAACTCAGAAAGTTAGAGTGCTCTTTTCAAATAATGGAGGCTCTTCAATTAAAATTAATGACATCCAGTTTCTTAGCAACCCTGCGGGAGGAGGTGGTTATGCCTTAGCTCATTCTTTGAAAACAGGAGCTTATGAACATGGGGTTTTATGGCAGGATCGGTATGATGGTTTGTCTTCAGGAACGATTACATCTTTGAAAAATAATGCAGCTTATCCAGCTTCGCCCTCTTCAAGTAAAGCTCTTTATACCATGGAGTCTGATTCCAATTTAGGCGATCTTTATGGGCTGCGTTGGACAGGGTGGATTAAACCAGATGAAACGGGAGATTATGTTTTTTACGCTGCCGCAGATGAACAAGTGGAGATGTATTTGAGCACCGATGAAAATCCTGCCAATAAGGTTCTCATCGCTTCTAAGCTTTCATCAACGCCTTCTCGTCAGTGGTCTTCAGCGGCTACGTCATCGCCAATTAGCTTAAAAGCTGGAAAACGTTATTATGTTGAGTTGTTAATGGCTGAACAAACTGGAGGTGATCATTGTGCCGTGGCTTGGAGAAAGCCAAGTGATAATACAACTCCCATTGACGGTTCCGATCCTATTAGCGATTATTATTTCTCAACGATTGTGGGAGGTATCTCGCCATCAATAGATTATATTTTCCCAGGTATTGTGTCTCAGCCGTCAAGCGTTCAAGCAACTGAAGGTCAGTCAGTTTCACTAAATGTTGTAGCTGACGGGCTTGGTTCTTTGACGTATCAGTGGATGAAAAATGGAGTTCCTCTCTATGGCGCTGAGTCAGCAACGCTGAATATATCAACAGCCTCCTCTTCCGATGCTGGCTTTTATCAGTGTGTAGTGAAAAACAAATACGGTCAGGTATTGAGTGATAAAGTAGAAATAAGTTTTGCAAACCATCCTCCTGAGATGAGTGATCAGGCTTTAGAAGTAGCTGGATCAGAACCTTCGGGAACTGTGTTAGGGACCGTGGTCGCGTCAGATATTGATATCA
>QNYL01000187.1 GCA_003973375.1 Flavobacteriia bacterium | reverse complement strand
GGTCTCAGCTTGCTCGCCATTTAGGTAGGCATTGGCTTTCCAGCGCAAAGGTAACTAATTTTTTAATGAAAAACAAAATAAAAATCTTCGATTAAGTAAAAGCCTAAAATTAATAACTATAAATAGAGATACTTTTTTAGCTAAAAATGTATTAAAAAATAAGCTGGTTTTACGGTATAATGAATCAAATTGCAGATTGTGTGTGAATATTTTCTTAGGTCTTTTCATAACATGTCATTTCTGAGTTTAAGTATAAACAGAGTTGAATTTTTACAGTTTTAAAGAAGAGAATTATTATTTTCAGAATATCTGTCTTAACTTTGCATTACCAAACCAAGCATATGGAATCACTTGAGATCCTGAAAAAGAAAACCAATCTGCTTTTAGATATAGCTATTACACTAATGGTTTCCGGAGCCAATACCAACCGTGCCAATATCAGCATCAATCGTTTTGCACTGGTTTTGGGTTGCAAGGCATTTAGCATGATCAGTCATAAGACCCTTGTAATGACCCTTACCGATAATCATACCGGGGAAACCTATACAAAAGTCCAGAATATGCCCTCTTATGCCATTAATTTTACGACTATTTCCAGCATTAGTAAGGCCAGCTGGAAAGCCCTGGAGAACAGCTGGAGTTTTGAGCAGATAAAGGAAGAATTTGAAAATATCAAATCGAGAAAAAAATATTCCAGAATCCAGGTATTGGTTGCTGTTAGTCTTGCAGGAGCCGGTTTTTGTAATATTTTTGGGGGTGATTATGTCAGTATGGCTGTTGCTATGGTAAGTACTTTTATAGGGCTCTTTACACTGCAGGAAGCACATAAAAAGAATTTCAATATGTATTTCAGGGTTTTACTGGCTTCGTTTGTTGCTTCTTCTGTTTCTTCGCTGGGAATTGTTTTCGATATTGGCAGGAGTCCGCATATTGCGCAGGCAACCTCTATACTTTTTCTGGTTCCGGGAGTTCCACTGATTAACTCTTTTACCGATCTTTTAGATAACAATCTACTCAACGGGCAAGTTCGGTTTACTTCGGGTTTGATGATCGTTCTGGCAATGGCCATGGGATTGTTTGGGGCATTATTAATTTTTCAATAATAAGAAATGACAGAATTCTTTAAAATAATTGAAGTAGCTATCTGGTCGGGCATTGCGGCACTGGGTTTTGGAATTCTTTTCAATATACCTAAGAAAGCTATTTTTACGGTATTCTTTTTAGGATTTATGGCAGGACTCATCAAATTTGTTCTTTTGCATCTCAATATCAATATTATTGTAGCAAGTTTTGCAGGGGCCTTATCTGTTGGTTTTTTGAGTATGCCTTTGGCACACAAGATCCATCAGCCTCCGGTTGTTTTTTCAATTCCTGCTGTGATTCCGATGATTCCGGGATATTTTGCCTATAAAACGGTGCTGGCGGTTATGAATTTTACTTTTATAGAAACAGAATCGGCAAAAAGAGTAGAGCTTATAGATCATATCTTTTCCAATGGTTTTACCATGTTCTTTATTCTGATCTCCTTAACCATAGGAGTTTCGTTTCCGTTGTTGATGCTTAGAAAAACTACCGTGAAAAATATGGCAAGAAAGCTTGAAGATTAAGTATTCAGGGCTTTTTTCATCGCTTCGGCTTTTACAAGACACTCTTCATATTCCTTTTCAATGATCGACCGGGAGGTAATAGCTCCCCCCACAGTGAAGGAAATATATTGTTGCTGTTTGTTGTATAGAATGCTGCGAATCACCACATTAAAATCAAAATCACCTTCCGGGGTAAAATAGCCTACAGCACCCGAATACAGTCCTCTTTTGCTTTCTTCAAGTTCTTCAATGATCTCCATAGCCGATATTTTCGGGGCACCGGTCATACTTCCCATGGGGAAGAGGCTTTTTATAACCTCCACTGCATCAGTTTCCTGAGAAATTAAGGAAGTTACCGTTGAAATCAGCTGATGAACCTGTTTGAATGAATAGACTCCACACAGTTCTTCTACTTTTACACTCCCTTTAACAGATGTTTTGGAAAGGTCGTTACGCACCAGATCCACGATCATGATATTTTCTGTACGTTCTTTCAGATCCATTGACAGTTCTTTTGCCAGTTTCATATCTTCATCAGGATCTTCCGATCTTCTTGCTGTACCTTTAATGGGTTGCGAAATGATCTTTGAACCAATTTTTTTAACAAATCTTTCGGGAGAGGCAGAAAGCAAATACTGATCATTGAGTTTTACAAAATTTGCAAAAGGCGGACCAGAGATCTTATTTAGTTTCCGGTATACAGTCAGAGGTTCTATGGAAGCATTCTCCGTATAAAATTCCTGGCAAAAATTAACTTCGTAGATATCACCACGGTGGATGTGGTCGAGTACAGCATGGATCTTTTTAAAATAGGATTGCTTCGAGATACGTTCTTTGATCCGGATCTTTTCCGGTTGGGTATTCTTTTGATGTTCTGCTTTGAATCCTTTTATTTCACTAAGATCCTGCTCCATCTCACTCTGATAGTCTTCTAAATAGGAAAGGTTTAAATGGTCATCCTTAAAGAAAAAAAGTTTTTTAGGCTGAAAAAAATACAGATCAGGAAACTGTAATCCGTAAAAATTATCAGAGGTCAGCTGCTCAATATCATTTTTCAGATCGTAGGAAAAATAACCAAAAATATAATCATTACATTCTTTGCGGAAAGTTTTCAATCTGTTAAAAGCACCTTTGTAATCGCATTTGAGTTCCCGGTGGACATCAAGAGCAAGAACTGCTTTAAAGGAAGAGTATTTCACGTTAAAATTCTCTGCAGCAGCATTGGAATCAAGCCAGAAAACTACTTTATGCTGTTGTGCCCATGCGAGAAGATTTTTTTTAAAATCAGGCTCATTTTTCAGGGATATGCTTTTGTTTACTCTCAAATTCAGTTTCTCTCAGTTATTTTTGAGGTTACAAAAGTACAAATGTTTTGCTGTTATCAGGCATGAGATCATATCAGATCCAGCAAAGGAAATTTTTGTTGGTTTAAGATCACCTGATCATTGGTCAGCAGCCATTTGTTCAGGATCGTGGCATAGATACTTCTGAAATCGATGGAATGTTTCAGATCTCCGTTTCCATCAAGATTCGAAAGATCAGGAGCCTCATTATAAATTCCTTTTTGTTTTAAATTTTCACCGATCAGGAATACGTTATTGGCCGTTCCATGATCTGTTCCATTGGCGGCATTTTGTGCAACCCGGCGGCCAAATTCAGAAAAGGTCATGATCAGGGTGTCTTTAAAAGTATTGTTTTGTTTCAGATCATTGATAAAAGCCTCCATGCTCTCAGCATAAATGCCCAGCAACCTGTTCTGTTTATTCAGCTGACCTGCATGGGTATCAAAACCATTCAGGGAGGTATAATAAACTCTGGTATCGAGTCCGGCATTGATAAATTTTGCAGCAGTTCTTAACTGGTTTGCCAGTGGATTTTGCGGGTATTCCTGATGTGTATGGAAAGTTCTGGAAGTTTCAAAAATATATTTTGCCGAAGATTCTGCATCGATCATGGTGCTGTAAAGGTATTCCAGATTGTCTTTCTGTTGCTCGTTATAAGCCCGGAGTACTTTCTTAAAAAATGGATCCTGTGAAGATCTGTAAAGAATTTTTGGATCTTTAGTAGCAATGCCGTTCTTTGTATTTCCTTTCATGGCCAGAGACAACTGATCATCGATCTCAATGGCATTGTATGGATGTTTTCCATAAGTATCCAGATACCGGCCTATCCATCCGGAAACGATGTATTGATCGGAATCGCTGGCGGTATGC
>QNYL01000105.1 GCA_003973375.1 Flavobacteriia bacterium | reverse complement strand
ATCGTACTGTCCGAAATGTTTTTTACGTTCTTCCGGATCGGTAATACTAAAGTTCTCATAGGTTTTTTCCAGACTCAGGTCCTGAGGTACTTGAAATATTCCCATTCCACCCGGTTTGAGTACCCTGTACAGTTCACTCATAGCTTTGGTATCGTCTTCAATGTGTTCCAGTACATGATTACAGATCACCACATCAAAAAGATCATTCTCAAAAGGAAGATCCAGGATGTCAGCTTTTACATCCACAATGGGTGAATAGAGATCGGCTGTGGTATAATCCAGATTCTGCATTTTTTTAAAGACGGGCAAAAAGCTTTGTTCCGGAGCCATATGCAGCACTTTTTTCTTTGCAGTAAAGAAATCGGTTTTATTTTTAAGATAAAGCCATAACAACCGGTGTCTTTCTAAAGATAACGTTCCCGGTGATAAAACATTGGGGCGTTGTTCACCGTAGCCGTAAGGCAAGAATTTTTTGTAACTTTTCCCGTTGATCGGATCGGTATAACGATCACCTTTAAGATAGGCTGCCAAAAGGGGGCGCACATAATAACTTACCCTGATCAGATAAGGGCGTGGAATAGTGTTTAATATGGTTTTAAATAGTTTCAAGTTATTTCACAGAGATTCACGGAGTTTTCACAGAGACTCACGAAGTTGTATTTATATATCTTTTTAATCCTTTTTTTAAAAGCTTTGTATGAAAATTAATCAATAAGCCTATTGGATAATTACCGAGTTTTAGATAGGTCAATACTTGTGCAGTATGAACATCCGTTAGTGATTCGACAGTTTTTAATTCAATTACAATTCTATTTTCAACAAGAAGGTCAATTCTATATCCATGATCTATTTTAATGTCCTTGTAAACTATTGGTAATGCCTTTTCTTTTTCTACTTTTAATCCTAATGTTTTTAGTTCAAATAATAAACATTCCTGATAAGCAGATTCCAATAAACCCGGACCAAGAGTTCGATGAACTTCGATGGCAGCGCCTATTATCTTTTCGGTTAGTTTATTATTTTCCATTTTTTCTCTGTGTAACTCTGAGTTTCTCAAAGTGACTCTGTGTAACAAATAGATTATTATTGCCTGAACTCCTCTTCCTCATCACTTTCAATGCCCAGGGCCTCATAAATATATTTAAAGGTTGAGAGCAATTCCGGTTTACCGTTTATAATGGCAATATCATGTTCAAAATGAGCACTGGGCTTTCCGTCGGCTGTTAATATGGTCCATCCGTCCCGTAACTGATTGATCCTGTGAGTTCCCATATTGATCATCGGTTCAATGGCAACTACCATTCCGTTTTTTAGTTTTTTTCCACGCCCTCTTCTTCCGTAATTCGGCATTTCCGGATCTTCATGCATCTTTCTTCCAAGTCCGTGCCCCACGAGTTCCCGTACCACACCATAACCAAAACTTTCGGTATAATTCTGAATGGCAAAACCTACATCACCTACACGGTTTCCTGCTCTCAGTTCGCGAATACCCAGATACAGACTTTCTTTGGTTACCTTTAATAATTTTTTTACCTCTTCATCAACTTCTCCCACCTCAAAAGTATAGGCATGATCGCCGTAAAAACCATTTTTTAAAGATCCGCAATCCACAGAAATAATATCTCCGTTTTCAAGAGGTTTGTCATTGGGAATTCCGTGTACAACCTGAGCATTCGGACTCATACACAAGGTATTAGGAAAATCATAAAGTCCTAAAAATCCGGGTTCTGCACCATGGTCTCTGATAAATTCTTCAGCGAGTTTGTCCAAATGTAAAGTAGTTACTCCCGGTTTGATCTCAGAAGCGATCATTCCCAGGGTTTTTGATACGATCAATGCGCTTTCACGCAGCAGTTCAATTTCTTCGGCGGTTTTAATTTTAATCATTTCAGGTTAAATTAGGCTGCAAAGATACTTTAAAAAACAAAAAAACAGCTTAAATTTATAGAGGCATAAAACTATTTCATAATTTTATAAAACTCAAATAACTATGTATAAGTCAATTTCTCCGGAAGAAGCCGTAAAAGTCATCAAATCGAACGATACGGTTTATATTCAGGCCGCTGCTGCCGCGCCACAAACCCTGATCAATGCCATGACGGCACGAAGCGATGAGCTAAAGCATGTTACGGTTTGCCATCTGCATACCGAAGGGGAGGCCCCTTATGCCGATCCGAAACTTAAAGACAGCTTTCACGTTAATTCCTTCTTTATAGGCAGCAATGTAAGGCATACGCTTAAAACAGGTAATGGTTCTTATACGCCGGTTTTTTTAAGTGAATTGCCTATCCTTTTTAAAAGAAATATCATTGATATCGATGTTACTTTGATTCAGGTTTCACCACCTGATAAGCATGGTTATTGTTCTTTGGGAACCACAGTGATGGCCACGCTGGCTGCTATAGAAAATGCGAGCCATGTGATTGCTCAGATCAATCCTCAGATGCCCCGTACACATGGCGATGGAATTATTCATATTTCCGAGCTGGATTCCTTTGTGGAGGTAGATGAACCCATTCATGCGGTTAAAATTCCGCAAATTACCAATATTGAAGATATGATAGGCAGTTATATTGCCGAGTTGATAGAAGACCGAAGCACTTTACAAATGGGTATCGGGAATATACCCAATGCAGTATTGCAAAAACTGGGAAATCATAAAGATCTTGGCCTGCATACAGAGATGTTCTCGGATGGGGTGATTGATCTGATCTTAAAAGATGTGATCAACGGAAATTATAAGGGGGTAAATCCCGGCAGGGCGCTTGCCACCTTTTTAATGGGAAGCAAAAAGCTTTATGATTATGTTGATGACAATCCTTTTGTGGAATTACGTACGGCAGATTATGTAAATAACGTTTCTGTGATTATGCAAAATCCTAAAATGGTGGCCATCAACTCGGCGATAGAAGTAGATCTTACAGGCCAGGTTTGTTCTGATACCATTGGAACGAGATTATATTCAGGAGTGGGAGGCCAAATGGACTTTATCAGAGGGGCCTCATTAAGTGAAGGAGGCCGTGCGATCATCGCTTTACCTTCGCAAACTAAAAAAGGACAAAGTAAAATAGTTCCGTTCTTAAAAATGGGAGCCGGAGTGGTAACCACCCGGGCTAATGTGCATTATGTAGTTACAGAATACGGTGTGGCCAATTTGTTTGGAAAAACACTTAGAGAACGTAAAAAAGAACTGATCAATATTGCACACCCCGATCACCGGGAGGATCTGGATAAGCAGTTTTTTGATGTTTATTGTTTTTAATTAGTGTCTGTCCATAAAGTCATCGAATTGAAAAAATTATCTTTTTGTGCCTTTTTTCTTTTTTTTATTTTGCCTAATACACAAGCATTTGCTGCTATAAATAAAACAAAAATCCATCAAAAATCTTAATCTTTCAAAAATCAAGCACTTTATAGACAAACCCTAATTAGAAAAAAATTCCTTCTTTATAAGGATGATCCCGATTTGCAGGCATTACAAGAACCTAAAAGGAGAGGTTAGATTTTTAACCCGAAAAATTCACCGTAAGCTAATATTTTTGAGCCAATTTACTCGATATAATTTTTTTATAATAAAAATTTTCAAATTTATTTTAGCCTATATTTGGGCTATTGTTTGAATTTTGAGCAAGCATCTACTGCACTGCTAACTTTTTGATATACAATAGTATATCTGCAAAGTTAGAAGCCTTGTATCTGCATACTCAAAATTTGTGAATTATCCAGGTTAATTTAGGGCTTGCTGATTTTCTTTGCCACCAAGGTAAATTTTAATGTGATTTTTATTTATTTGTCAAGGACAAA
>QNYL01000160.1 GCA_003973375.1 Flavobacteriia bacterium | reverse complement strand
GAGTTTCACAGAGAAACCTCAGAGAATCACAGAGTTACTTCATGAAAATTTTGATCTTCGACTCCTGCCACGCCGGCGGGTTCGACATTCGACTAGCAATGACAAATTTTAAATCTTGAATTTTCAATCATATTAAATGTTCGCAAACATCTTAACATCATCAACGGAGATCTCTTCACCTCCCAGAATATAAAGACGTTCTACCACATTTCTCAATTCTCTGATATTACCGGTCCAAGGATACTTTTTAAGTAATTTAATAGCATCATCCGTAAACTTTTTGGGTAGTTTTCCCTGCTCTCTGGCAATTTTATTAACAAAATGATCGATGAGAAGAGGAATATCTTCAACACGATCTTTTAAAGCCGGAACTTTAATAAGGATTACTGCAAGACGATGGTAAAGATCTTCACGGAACCTTCCTTCTGCTATCTCTTTTTTCAGATCTTTATTGGTGGCAGCAATAACTCTTACATCTACTTTAATATCTTTATCACTTCCCACTCTTGCAATTTTATTTTCCTGTAAAACCCGAAGTACTTTCGCCTGGGCGGAAAGGCTCATATCCCCTACTTCATCCAGAAATATGGTTCCTTTATTGGCTGCTTCAAACTTTCCTGCACGGTCTTTACTGGCCCCGGTAAAAGAGCCTTTCATATGACCAAAGAGCTCACTTTCAATAAGCTCCGGAGGTATCGCAGCGCAATTCACTTCTATCATCGGACCATTGGAACGATTGCTTTTTTTATGTATCCAGTGTGCTACGAGTTCTTTTCCGGTACCATTATCTCCGGTAATAAGCACCCGCGCCTCGGTTAAAGCTACTTTTTCAATGATTCCTTTTATTTTCTCTATCGCCTCACTCTCTCCTATCATTTCATAATTTCTGCCAATTCTTTTTTTCAATTGCTTGTTTTCTACAACCAGATGCTTTTTATCCAGGGCATTTTTTATTGCATTGAGCAATCGGTTCAGATCCGGCGGTTTTGAGATATAATCAAAAGCTCCTAAACGCATCGTTTGTACCGCAGTATCGAGATCTCCATGACCCGAGATCATAATAAAGGGAATCTCCGGTTTGATCTTCAATGATTTTTCCAAAACTTCTACTCCATCCATTTTGGGCATCTTGATATCACACAGAACCAGATCATAATCGGTCTTTTCAATTTTCTTGTAACCTTCCAGTCCGTCCACAGCATCATCTACCTCATAAGTATCATTGGATTCGGAAATGATCTTAACCAGAATCTTTCTGATTGCAGCTTCATCTTCTATAATTAATATTTTCGACATCTGTTAAGTACTTTTTAGTTTAATATTTTAACCACTTATACAGTTCCTTATAGCTTACTTTTTTTCCATACATCAGAATACCCACCCGGTAGATCTTTGCAGCAATCCAGATAACAAAAAGGAAAGTAATGATGAGTATAAATAATGACAAGAGGATCTGCCAGAGCGGCACACCGAATGGAATCCGCATCAGCATTACAATGGGTGAGGTAAACGGGATCATTGAAAAAACAGTCGCTACGGTTCCGTTTGGATCGTTAATTACCGTTGCAAACCCTACATAAACCCCAATCATTAATGGCATCAGAACCGGAAACATAAATTGTTGTGTATCCGTTTCATTGTCAACAGCTGAGCCTATGGCCGCATAAACAGAACTATACAAAAGATAACCTCCGATAAAGAAAAGGATAAACCACATAAACATGCTCCATAAAGGTAATTTTAAGATCTCTGCCATGGCAAACTGAGCATTGGTTTGTTGCATGGCTGCCTGTTGCATGGGCATCTGACCCGCCTGCATATTCTGCATGGTATCCACACCCAGAAAATACGAACCTGCCAACAGAATAATACCGAGTATTACAGCCCAAATCAGAAATTGTAATAAACCTGCTGCTGCTGTTCCAAGCACTTTTCCCATCATGAGCTGGAAAGGTTTAACCGAGGAAATAATCACTTCGATAATTCTGGAAGTTTTCTCTTCAATGACACTTCTCATCACCATAGCTCCATAAATAATAATAAACATCATTATGATATACCCTGCTGCCATTCCCAATCCGATCTTAATACCATTAATGAGTTTTGATGAGCGTTCTCCTGTAAAATTAGAAAGCTTAATATCGACATTTAAATTTGAACTTTTTAATTTCTCAAGGTCAATACCCAGTTTTATCCTTTTTTCGGTTTCTAGTTTATTTTCAAGCCGGTTTTCAAGATCAGAGATCAAAACCATACTTGGTGTTTCTTTTGAAAAGAATTGAAAATTATCAGCCAAAGCATCAAGACTATCGATAGCCGGAATAAATAACAAACCATCCTGATCGGAATTATTAACAATGTCTTTAGCCTTTTCAAGGTCTACATCGGTAAGATCAATAAAATGCAGTGTTTTTGTATCTTTAAAATCTTCTTTTGAAAACAGGGAGGAGTTGTTTACATAAGCTACAACATTCACTTTTTCCATACTGCTTTTAGAGAGAAATCCGATTAGGAAGATCATTCCGAGCATCAGCAGCGGACTTACGAATGTCATAATAATAAAGGCCCTGTTGCGTACTTTTGAGAGAAATTCTCTTTTTATGATCAGTTTTAATTTATCCATTTTGAATATTCTGTTTTACGGCCTGAATAAAAATATCATTGGCGGTGGGAATTATTTCCAGAAAATGATTAATTACAGCCTTTGAATTCAGGTATTTTATCAGATCGGTTGAACTTTCCTGTCCGTTAAGTCTAATCCGAAGCTTGAGATCATCATCCAGAGATTTAAAATCAGCATCACTTACATTAAATTTTTCCGATAGTTCTTTTAAA
Organism: Flavobacteriia bacterium; assembly: GCA_003973375.1. Classification (GTDB taxonomy): domain Bacteria; phylum Bacteroidota; class Bacteroidia; order Flavobacteriales; family Flavobacteriaceae; genus Namhaeicola. The sequence continues at coordinate 974 of QNYL01000160.1, read as the reverse complement.
AGTTTTTCTTTTTGATCGGTGATCAGTCCCACTTCAAAAGTATTGGTTTTAAACTGTTTTTTAATGTCCAGTAATTTACCTTCAAGAATCTTATTAGACCTGTCGATCAAGGCAATGTATTCACAGAGCTCTTCAACCGACTCCATACGGTGAGTGGAAAAAATAATGGAGGAGCCTTCCGCTCTCAGATTCAGGATCTCATCTTTAATCAAATTTGCATTTATAGGATCAAATCCGCTAAAAGGTTCATCAAAGATCAGTAATTTGGGTTTATGAAGAACGGTTACAATAAACTGTATCTTCTGTGCCATTCCTTTGGAAAGCTCTTCAACTTTTTTATTCCACCAGTCGCCAATATCAAGCTTATCAAACCAGAATTTCAGTTGTTTTTTTGCCTCCTTCTTACTCATTCCTTTCAGCTGAGCCAGATAGATCGCCTGTTCTCCTATTTTCATGCGTTTATACAAACCCCTTTCTTCCGGCATATATCCGATATAATGCACATCTTCAGGTTTTAACAGGTTTCCGTCAAAAAATACTTTACCCTCATCGGGCATGGTAATCTGGTTGATTATTCTAATCAATGTGGTTTTTCCTGCCCCGTTCGGGCCTAATAAACCGAAAATACTTTGCTTGGGAACCTCAACAGATACGTTATTAAGGGCTGTAAAATCCCCATATTTTTTTACAATATTTTCAGTTATCAAAATAGGATTCATAAGAAAAATTTAAATCCCCCAAAGATAAAGAAAGAGATTTAAAAGAAACGGACTCTAAAAGATTTTATTCCGAAAAAGAAAATTAATTTATGAAAGACGGTCTATATATTTATCCTGGACTTCTTTTACTTCCTCCAGAGAGATCTCAGGTTTAATGATTCTAATCATATCGATTATTCCGCTGGAACTGTAAAAAACTCCTTTTGCAACATCATAACCGCTTACATTTACATTGTTCTTGATATCAAAAGTAAC
>QNYL01000304.1 GCA_003973375.1 Flavobacteriia bacterium | reverse complement strand
GTTTTTTCAAACATTTCACCAAAATTAAAGGAACCAAAGGCCCTTTCATCCTCAGGAGCTACATTATGACGTTTTCTTAAAACATCCTTCACATTCTTTTCTACCTCAACAATATCTGCATCAGGATACGCCGCTATGATCATCCAGCTGATACGATCGCCGGTGTTGTACATTTTCCTAAAAGTTGTAAAAGGAATATAAATAGAATTATCCCCTTCAAAAGCAACGCCCTGAGAACGTCTGAACACACCAACAATATTAAAATAACTGCCGTTGATTAGTACATAATTTCCGATTACTTTCTCGTCCTTTTCAAAAAGATCATCTACAATCTGTTCGCCGATAATACAAACCTTCTTTTCATATTTTATATCATTAAGGTTCAGAAATCTGCCTTCGTTAAGATTTACCTTGGCTACTTTATCCAAAACAGGATAATCGCCAAAAATACTATAGGTTTTACTGTTGGTATTTCTCTTAACAGTAGCCTGTTGTCCGCCAAAAATACCACTTACATTCCTCGGTGCCACAAAAGCAACTTCAGGAACAAATTTTTCTATTGCCTCTACATCCTGAATCTTTAACCTGATCCTTTTTCCTCTTTGAAACCCCTTATAAGGTATTCCGGTTCTGTCTCCCCATAAAAAGATGCTGTTGGTTGCCAGTGTACTAAAGGCTTTATCAAAACCATTTTCCATTCCTCTGGAAGCTCCCTGTAAGGTGATGAAAAGAAAAATACCCCACAACACACCAATTATAGTAATTGCAGTACGCAGCTTACTCTTTTTGATCGAATCAAAAATTTCCTGCCAGGTATCTCTATCAAAAATAAACTTCATCTTTTATATTTTAATCATCACTTAAAGCCTCAATAGGCCTAATACTTGCTGCCCTTTTGGCCGGAATATATCCTGCTATCGCCCCTACAACAATCAAAATAACCGTAGCAGTAACAATAGTTGAGGTATCTACTTGAGGGTTGGTAATAAAATAATCCTTTAAACTATCGCCCATTCTACTCAGTACAAATACTGCCAGCAACAAACCTGTATAGCCTGCAATGGCCGTAACAAAAATAGATTCCTGTAAGATCAGCCAAACAATAGATCTAGGTGAAGCACCCAGTGCCTTTCTGATTCCAAGTTCCTTGGTTCTCTCTTTAACAACAAAGACCATAATATTACCTATACCTATGGCTCCGGCAAAGAGGGTTCCAATTCCAATAAACAGTACGATTAATTGCAGAACGTTGACAAACTGCATATTCATTTCTACATTCTCAAAAACAGAACGTACATAAATAGCACTTCTGTCATCTTTTGCTACATAAAACTTTTTCTTTAAGGTCTTTTTTATATCCCGTACCATCTTTCTTGCACCATCCACTCCAATGTCAAGATTATAAGACAGGTTGATCTGATCAATATGATCCGTATTTTTATAGATCAGCTGAACTGTTGATACCGGCAAATAGATCTGACGCTCTTCATTGTCGCCTCCTGTATCCCTGAAAACACCTATAACCTTCCAGGACAGGCCATTCATATTGATATTCTTATTCAGAGCGCTTTCATTAACGAAAAGATCTTTTTCCACAAGCCTGCCTATTACAGCATAACGCGCTTTGTTTTTTATGTCGAGATTATTCAGAAATCTCCCCTCCGTTATAATTGTATTTTCCAGAAACTGATGATCGGGATGAACGGCTCTCACACTATAAACTCCGGATTCTTTTTTATACTTGACACTGGCACTATTATAGATTCTTGCCGACATGTATTCAATCTTGTCTCCGAACTCTTTTTTTAACAAATCGAAATCTTCATTTTTTAACTGTATTCTTCTTCCCTCTTTAAATCCGTGGTAAGCTTTTGTGGTTCTGCCTGTATTGATATAGATCACATTCTGGGCATCATCCATAAAAAACTCATTAAAAGTATTTTTGAGTCCGTTACCCATTCCGTAAAGCACCGTAAATATAAAAATCCCTAACGCAACAGTAAAAGCACCCAAAAAAGTTCTGAGTTTATTCTTTTGGATTGATTGAAGGATTTCCCGCCAGCGGTCGATATCGAACATCTAGTTTTTCTTATGAAATGATTATGCCAATTCTTTATTTTTTATCACTTTCTCATCACTCATAATCAGGCCGTCTTTTAACCTGACAATCCTGTCGGTTTGCTCGGCGATATCTTCTTCGTGAGTAATCACTAAAATAGTCATCCCTTCATTATGTATCTCACTTAAAAGCTCCATAATCTGATCGGAAGTAACCGAATCCAGCGCTCCGGTAGGCTCATCTGCCAGAATTAGTTTGGGTTGAGTTACCAAAGCCCTTGCAACAGCCACACGTTGTTTTTGCCCTCCGGAAAGCTCACTGGGTAAATGATCTGCCCAGTCTAACAGACCTACCTTATCTAGATATTCTGTAGCGATCTTTTGACGCTCTTTTCTGTGAATCCCTTTATAATACAAGGGTAAGGCTATATTTTCAAGTGCAGTTTTGTAGGTGATCAGGTTAAACGACTGGAATACAAAGCCTAGAAATTTATTCCGTAAAAGAGCAGCTTTCTTTTCATCAAGATTTTCTATCAGTTGACCATTCAAAAAATATTCTCCTTCATCATAGTTATCAAGAAGTCCGATAATATTCAGCAAAGTTGACTTTCCTGAACCTGACGACCCCATAATCGAAACAAATTCTCCTTCATTAATATGCAGATTGATTCCCTTTAACACATGAAGAGAATCTTTACCCATGGGATAAGACTTATGTAAATTATTAATTCTAATCATCTATATGTAATTTTTAGTAATATTTCTGAACTTTTCCTAAAAGTGATTCATTTTTTATTCTTAACAATCAGACGCATTAAAGGAAACTTTGTTACATAATAATTTATAATTTTTAAAACAAATTTCATGATCTTAATCCACAGGACTAAGATCTGAGATTTTTCAGCCTGTATTTTAGAATTAAGTAAATAACTAATCATTACTGTCCGATAAAACTACTAAAGAAGTCTCAAAAGCTATGTAATTAAAGAGTAACAGGACTTTTAAAAAAACTTTAGCTTACTTTTTTAATCGGATGAATTGCTTATCAAAGATTTCTTTGCCTCCCGTCCTAAAGCCTGCCTGGCGGTAGACAGGGAAGTAAATCATTGACAATCAATTCATCCTTTAGGATAAGAGGTGAAAATTGGTTGTCAGTGATTTACATATTAAAGTTTATCGGACAACAGTGACAACTTATATTCATTTTATTATTATACACGGTAGTTACTCTTAAACTTTATATTATGTTTACAAGAGTTTGTGTCAGGTTAAGCCTGCCTGATGGTTGGCCTTATGTAATAATTTAAGGAATCAAAATTCTCATTCAATGATTTTTCACCCTAACCCTAAAGGGAAAATCATTGAATGATTCGTTTTTTTGGCTCCCCTGCTACGCCAGCAGGCGAGCTTTAGGGCAAGGGGAAGAACAAAAAAACTTAACTTATTGACATTGTACCGGCCGGCGGGTTTGTTTTTCAATCGCCTTTTGAAAGTAAGTTATTCACGGGATTAGCTCATAAAATCGCTGATCCCGAGTGGGGGTTGATTCAAGCAAAATCCTTTCCCATGCTGTCGCATGGTAGGGATTTTTTTCTTTTTCAATCGCATTTTGAAAGTAAACTTTCTATACGGGATTAGCTCCTAAAGTCGCTGATCCCGAGTGGGGGTTGATTCAAGCAAAATCCTTTCCCATGCTGTCGCATGGTAGGGATTTTTTTGTTTTTCCTTCGCCTTTTGAAAGTAAACTTTCAAGGCTCAGA
>QNYL01000169.1 GCA_003973375.1 Flavobacteriia bacterium | reverse complement strand
TTTAATTATTATAAAATTTTTTATTCGTGATCACAGGAATTCTCCCCTGCTTCAAGCTGATTTGTAAGATATTTTTTACCAGTGTTCCGGATCCTCCGAATTGACTCCCATAAAAACCTCGATATTATTCTGAGCAAAAATATCCTGAGCCTTCGGCCCCATTCCTCCTGAGATAATTGTACTTACCCCTTTCTCAGCCAAAAAACGCGGATAAGTTCCGGGTTGATGTACAGGCGGTGTATAAAATGTAACTCCAAGCATTTTTTAATCTTCGGTCTCTACAACTGCAAATTGTTCACTGTGCCCGAAATGAGCACATAATTTTCCTCCAATTACAGGAACTGCAAATAATTTCTTCATTTTATTCTTTTTTATATTTTATTATAATCTAAAGTGTTTCTTTTAACCATCTGTAAAATTCACGATGCCATACCAGCGAATTCTGATAATCGAGTACCCAGTGATTTTCTTCAGGGAAATACAATAGTCTCGACTTGATCCCTCTTAACTGTGCTGCCTGAAAGGCCTGTAAGCCCTGCCCTATCGGCACCCGGTAATCTTTTCCTCCCTGAATGATTAAGATAGGCGTATTCCATTTTTCAACATGCTCGATCGGATTGAACAGCGTATAGCTTTTTTGCGCAGCCTTGTTGTCTTTTTCCCAGTATGCACCACCAAGATCCCAGTTTACAAAAAAGATCTCTTCTGTTGTACCGTACATACTCTTCTCATTAAAAATACCATCATGAGCTATAAAAGTTTTAAAGCGGTTGTTATGAATTGAAGCCAGAAAATATATGGAATATCCGCCGTAACTCGCTCCCACTGCACCGATACGCTCATTATCCACGTAGGGCTCTTTGGCAAGATCGTCAATGGCCGAGAGATAATCCTTCATATTTTGTCCGCCATAATCCTTGCTGATCTGTTCATTCCATTCAACTCCGTAACCTGGCATTCCTCTCCTATTTGGTGCAATGATGATATATCCGTTGGCAGCCATCAGCTGAAAATTCCACCGGTAGGAATAGAACTGACTTAAAGCGCCCTGAGGGCCTCCCTGACAATACAACAGAGTAGGATATTTTTTATTCGGATCAAAGTTTGGCGGATAAATCACCCAGGAAAGCAAGTCTTTTCCATCAGTGGTTTTGGTAATTCTTTTTTCTATCTTTCCAAGTACAAGACTGTCATAAATTGCATCATTCTCGTGCGTAAGCTGCTGCATCTTTCCATTCTTAAGGTTCACGATATAGATCTCAGGAGCATGATTCATATCTCTTCTTGAAACCAGCATTGTATTCCCAACCTGACCAACTATTCCGCTTACATCAAACTGTCCATTGGTAATTTGTTTTGGCATCGCGGAAGCAGAGATCCCGATCTCAAACAGCTGAACAGTTCCCAGAACAGGTGCTACAAAAAAGATCTTATCTCCCTTTTCACTCCATTTAAAACTGTTTACAGTACCATCCCAATTTCTGGTTAAATTGATATCTTTACCATGCCTCCTCACAGTAATATCATTTTTATCGGCCTCATATCCATCTCTTTTCATCTGTAACCAGGCCATTTCCCCATTTGAAGAAAATGCCGGTGCCACATCATAACCCCGGTTATAGGCAGTAAGATTTTTAGTCTCTTTGGTTTCAATATTGTACTCGTAGATATCGGTATTTGTACTTACAGCATAGGCTACTCCATAGGTTTTTTTAGAAACGTAAAGCACCTTTTTACCATCAGGACTCCATAGATAATCCTCGCTGCCTCCAAAAGGTTTTTGCGGACAGTCGTAAGGTTCATTTGGCATGATATCTGTTTCATTGTTACCGGTTTTAATAAAAACATGACTATATTTTCCATCTTCCCAGGTGTCCCAGTGGCGGTAATTCAGATTGTTATAAATCATCATATTCGATTTGGGTACATCTTTATAATAGTCCTTGCCATAAACCTTCTCTACCTTAACCTCTTTGCTGATCAGTTCGCTTTTTCCATCAGGAGAGATCAGCCTGTTATGGATCAGATCTTTATAATCACTAATCAATTCAGGGGTACCTCCTTTAACAGGAATCATATAGGTTTTACTTGTTTTTGAATCGGTTTTAAGATCAACTTTAGAAACCCTGTAGATCAGGTTTTGATGATCTTTTGTAAGTCCTACAGCCGAAACCCTGTTCAAACTGATCAACTGCTCGGGACTCATTACTTTCTGAGCAGATAAAGTACCTGCACAGATCATAAAGGCGACGAGAAAAGCTATTTTTTTCATTGTAGTGTAATTCTTTTAAATTTAAAAAGTTTACCAAAGATATCAAATAAAGTTGTATTAAATCAATCCGAATACACATAAGAAACAAATGCAATTATTCTTGCGTCTGACTGGCATGAGGGGTATATCGATAGACCCCTGATCACCTCATATTTTAATCGAAACGGAGATTACCTGCCATAAGCTTATCGTTTCCCGGATAAAGAATTACAACCGAAGAATAGAAGTCTCTTCATAATTTTATCTTTAAAAGATTATCAAAAATCAGATAAAAGTATATAAGTTTTTACACAAAGATAAAAGAGTAAATAATATGATTTAAATGCCTTTTTATCAATTCTTTTTTTGAACTTAGTAGTTCAAAACAAATCTTATGAATCAAATTTCATCAAAAGAGACTGTAAAAAGTTCCCGTTTAATATCTTTAGACGCTTTCCGCGGATTTACAATGTTTTTGTTAATTGCCGAATTTGCAGGACTGTTCCATTATCTTAACGATCCTTATTTTAAAGGCACCCTCGTTGGTTTTTTAGGAGAGCAACTGGAACATCATCCGTGGCACGGACTTCATTTCTGGGATTTGATTCAACCTTTTTTTATGTTTATCGTAGGGGTAGCCATCCCTTTTTCAGAGAAGAACCGGCTGAGAAAAGGCAGCACAGACAAAGAAGTAAGGATCCATGCCTTTAAACGTTCAGCAATTCTTTTATTTTTAGGCTGGGCATTGTATTGTATCGTCCCGGGAAGGATAGTTTTTCGCTTTCAGAATGTACTCGCACAATTATCAGTTACCTATCTGGTTGCTTTTTTGCTTAGAAACAAATCGATAAAACTGCAATTCATTGTAAGTCTGCTGTTTATTCTCGCTTCTGAGATCCTTTACAGGACTTTCCCTTTAGCAGGTTATAACCAGCCTTTTGTTCCCGATCATAATTTTGGGGCTTATTTTGATATGCTGATCTCGGGGGAATTATCAGGAGGTCACTGGGTATCCTTTAACGCTATTCCTACCACTGCGCATACCATCTGGGGTGTAATGACAGGAAAATTACTTTTAAGCGGAAAACCAAAGAAACAAATATTAAAAATCCTGATCATCAGTGGAATTACCGGACTCATACTCGGTTATGGTCTTGACCCAATTACGCCGATCATAAAAAGGATCAGTACCAGTTCTTTTGTTTTTGTCAGTGGCGGATGGGCCGTATTGGCTTTCGCACTCTTTTACTGGATCATCGATATGAAAGAATACCGCAACTGGGCAAAATTTGCGATTATCATCGGAATGAACCCGCTTTTTGTCTATTTATTTGCCCATGTGGGAGGCGGTGAATTTATCAGGAATATCATCCAGCCTTTTACTTTTGGTTTATTCGACCGCTTTGGTGATCTTACAGCCAATATCATTACAGGCTCAATCACCTGGTTTTTGCTATGGTATGTCACCTACTGGCTATATAAACATAAGATCTTTATCAGGATCTGACAAGGAAGAATATCACAATTTATAATGCAGTTTAACCATCCAGATCCTTGGTTGTTTGTAGATAAAAC
>QNYL01000235.1 GCA_003973375.1 Flavobacteriia bacterium | reverse complement strand
CAAATGCTCCCACCTTAAAATAATCACTCAATCCATAATGGTGAAGTTTTTTCCACGCGGCCTCTTGAATATTTCCAGTTAATAACGACAGAGTAGCTCCTTCATACTGTAACGCATCGAGTAAGGCATCGACGCCAGGCAATACTTTACCTGGAAACGCGTGTAGAGAGGTTGATAAATACCCTAAATACGTTTGGTAAAATGTTTCATGAGGGATATCACTCGAAAAATGATCCAACATCCCTTGAACAATACCAGAATCGGTACTACCCGCTAAATCAAGTTTTGGCCCAGATGCTCCAAAAAGCATTTTAGCAGCTAACTTTAATGCCTCCATGCCAGCCCCGCCCGTATCGATGAGGGTGCAATCGATATCAAAAAGTAATAGCCGAGACATAAATAATAAAATAAATAAGCGATAATCTAGCAATCAGAAGATTGCCAACAAGAAACACAAAACCAGAGTCAAAATACAAAAACGCGATCCCTTTTTTAACGACCAAACCTTTTAATGCGTTCAGGTCGACGAACAAAAAAGTAGATTAACGCTCCCAACCCTTGCAATAAAAGGATAACGAGCAACCAAACGATTTTATCATTCCCCTCGGATGGTTCATTTTTTAGACAATCAACCAGCATCCAAATACAAAATACGATTGAGGCAAAAACGAGCCCAAAAAGGAAAATCGCCACAACGAGCCCAATCGGGTTCATAGAAATTGAAGGAACTCCAACGTTGGCTAATAAGTAAAAAACATTATTTATCATACTCTTATTTATTACATTTTGACCTAAAACACCGTAGATCTTTAAAAACCTACGGTGCATACTAAGGTCTAGTTACACACCTAAAAACAAAGGTGCTTATACGTTATCTTCTTCAGCGACGGCCTTTTTGTAAGATTCAGCTTCTTCCTCGGTTAACTCATCATCAAACTCAGAATCGACATCACCTTGGTCATCTGGATCAACCAAACTTCCATGACTCAATAAAAAGCGTCGTTGACGTTGCTCTTTAGGTAAAGGCGAAAGAAGCATCGTAACAGCTCGACCGGCCAAACGGGCAGGTAAATCGACGTTCGCCATCAGCTTCAAATCTTCAGCGACACCTTTAAGAACTTCAAATCCGATATCTCGGTGAGCATTTTCACGACCTCTGAACTGTAACCGAATACGCACTTTATTTCCCTGATCGAGGAAGTGCTCGCAACGCGCCATCTTGATATTATAATCATGGGTATCTGTCCCGACTCGCAACTTAATCTCTTTGGTTTTCAAGGTTGCTTTAGCCTTGTTTTTCTTAAGTTTCGCTTGATCATATTTGTATTTACCATAATCGCAAACTCGACACACAGGAGGCTTTGCATTGGGAGCAACCTCAACGAGGTCGAGCCCTACAGATTTAGCCTTTTCAACGGCTTCACGTGCTGACATGACTCCAAGTTGACGATCTTCGTAAACGACTAGGACTTTAGGCGCGCGGATACGATCGTTGACTCTGGTCATATCGCGACGACTACGGAATGGTTTTTTCTTCGGCTTAGCTATGGTGTTCTCCTTTGTTGGTTTAATGGGTGAGTGGGAAAAAGAAACGTCTTAAACTCCATGTTTTAACGTTCCGTAAAAGTTTATAATATCGATAGTATTGGATTTAATACTGGCTTTAAGCGCCATATGGAAATGTGTCAAACTCTGAGACACTCGACCAAAAAAGTCTTTCATCATAAGGCGCATACCATACAAAACCAGATCACAAAGACCGGTTGACAATTTCCTGTTGGATAGTTTGGACAAATTCATCGATAGTCATGGCCCCGAGATCATCCCGATCTCGATGGCGGACGGAGACGGTTCCCTCTTCGGCTTCCCGCGCTCCAATGACCAACATATAAGGCACTCGGTCCAATCTGGCAAGACGAATTTTCGCACCTACTTTATCGGCATTTCGATCAACATTCACGCGAACTCCGATATCAGTCAATGCCTTGACGACAACATCGGCGGCATCGTTAAACTTCTCAGATATTGGAAGCACACGCACCTGTTCAGGAGAAAGCCACGTTGGGAATTTTCCTTCAAAATGCTCAATTAGCAAGCCAGTAAACCGCTCGAGCGAACCAAAGGGAGCGCGGTGAATCATCACGGGACGATGTTGTTTATTATCTGAACCGATATAATTTAAATCAAACCGCTCTGGCAGGTTATAATCCACTTGAACCGTTCCAAGTTGCCAATCGCGACCAATCACATCTTTGACAACAAAATCAATTTTAGGACCGTAAAAAGCAGCTTCTCCCTCTTCTTCGACATAATCTACTCCAAGCGTTTTGACAGCTTGGCGAAGGGCATCCTCTGCCTTATCCCAGTTTTCTGAAGAACCTACATACTTATCACTATCGGGGTCGCGTAAAGAAAGTCTCACGCTGTAATCGTTCATCCCCAAGGTTTTCAAAACGACTTTTACCAAGCCCAAACATAATTCAACCTCCTCGGCAACTTGGTCAGGTGTGCAGAAAATATGTGCGTCATCCTGCGTAAATCCACGCACGCGTGTCATTCCGCCCAACTCACCAGATTGCTCCCAGCGATACACGGTCCCAAACTCGGCGAGTCGAACTGGAAGATCGCGGTAACTATGGTGATCACTTGCATAAACCTTAATATGATGTGGGCAATTCATCGGGCGCAACATATACCCTTCGATCGTTCCCGTATTGAGTCCATTGGTCAAAGTAGCGCACGTTGCGTCTTCATCAGCCAATTTTTCAAGAGCGTCACGCTCAGGAATAGCAGGAAACTGACTCTCTTTATAATATGGGAAATGCCCGCTGGTCCGATACAAATCTAATTTACCAATATGAGGTGTAAAAACCTGAGAATACCCTTGTTTATCAAGTTCCTCAGTAATGAAATCTTGTAAGGCACGACGAATCAATCCCCCCTTAGGTTTCCATAAAATCAACCCTTGTCCAACAGACTCATCAATATGAAAAATGCCTAATTCTTTACCCAATCGGCGATGATCTCGCTTTTTAGCCTCTTCTAATTTTTCTAAATGTTCCGCGAGCATTGTTTTATTTTTAAAACATGTTCCGTAAATCCTTTGAAGCTGAGGGCGGGTATTATCCCCTTTATAAAAGGCACTTGCCACACTCATCACTTTAAACGCCTTACAATTCCCCGTGCGACCAACATGCGGCCCCGCACATAAATCCCAAAAGTCCCCATTTTTATAAATCGATATTTCCTCGTCTTCGGGAATATCATTAAGCAAATCAATTTTAAAATGACTAGGTGCTTCCCGCTCACTGAGCGCTCCTAATCGCCCACTCTCCGCTAACGCAAGAGCTTCATCACGACTCACGACCATCTTTTCAAACCTCGCATTTTCCTTCACCACCTTTTTCATCTCTGACTCGATCTTTTCGAAATCCGTTGTCGAAATGGGGTGATCAAGTTCAATATCATAATAAAACCCGTTTTCAACTGGTGGACCACCTGCCAATTGCGCATCAGGCCAAATTCGCAACACTGCAGTAGCTAACACGTGGGCGCACGAATGGCGAAGACGTTCCAAGTCACTCATATTGTGACGTTGCTCCAAAGTTTTGCGTTCTTTATTTTCTTGAGACATGACGCGCAAAAAAAGCCACTACTTGGCACATTTTGCAACCTTTTTCACAAGCAAAACCTTCAATTTTTTTAGAAAATAACCAACAATCAATCAACCAAGCATAAGAATAAAGCCGTCATTCATTACGAATGACGGCCTTTGGGGTTATTAGCGGGGATTTTTTTGGGGGGAAACTTCCCTATGGGAAAATTTATTTAGCTCCAACA
>QNYL01000193.1 GCA_003973375.1 Flavobacteriia bacterium | reverse complement strand
ATTGTTCTCAATCAGTTGAGGGATATTCTTATTCAGATTACAACCTCCACCCACACTTTTCCATAGCGGATTGATCGTATTTTGCCAGAATTCTATATTTTTATCCGGAGCCAGCCCATGTTCACTAAACAATAACTTTCCTTCTGACTTTAGTACTCTTTTGATCTCAGCTAAAGCTTTTGAGGTATCTTTAATGGTACAAAGAGCATAAGTAATCACAACCGTATCAAATTTCTTGTCCTTAAAAGGAAGTTCTTCTGCGTAGGCTTTAACAAACTTAAAATCAAAACCCAGATTTTCCATATGATAATGGTTCAATTTCCATATCTCCTCAGAAGGATCTATAGCTGTTAATGATCTTACTTTGGCAGGATCGTAGAACGGCAGATTTAAACCGGAGCCTATACCGATCTCCAACACCTCTCCTTTTGCCCGTGGCACAACCTTTTGGCGCTGTTTTCTACTCGGCCCACCACTGCAGGCCCAATGTACCACTTTGGGTAAAATATACTTTTCGTAAGGGTTTTTCATCAGCCAAATTTGTGGTAAAAGTAGAATAAATTTAAATCTGTTGCAAAATAAAAGGCCACAAGCGATTTTCCCCTCTTGAGAGGAGTGTAAATAATCTTCCAACCAGAACTTGGGAGGTGTAAAAAATAAGCTTAAAACTCTTCACCCTGAAATATTGACACAGCAATAAGAGTAGAAATACCTAATAAACTATAAATAATCATTATGTAATAATAAAATCTATCAATTAGATTTATACTATCACACTCTAATATCAGTATATCTTTGTATCAGAAATAAAATGTATTAAACCTCAGGGCAAGCCCTGAACCCTTTAATAGGAATCGACCCAAGGGTCGAGGTGTCTGACACACCGGCAAGGCGGGTTAAACCAAGATCCCGCTAGAAAAAGCGGGATTAGTTCGACTAACTAAAAAATTGAAATTAATTTTTTAGAGTCTCACGAATAAAAAATCATATTCATTTAAAAATATATAAAACATGGAAATACAAGAAACAACAATTCAAAACACAATGCCAAGGATTGGCGATATCGCTCCTGATTTTACAGCAAAAACCACCAAAGGTGAGATTACTTTACACGATTATGCCAAAGATAAATGGATCATCCTTTTTTCTCATCCTGCTGATTTCACTCCGGTATGTACTACAGAAATGAGTGGATTTGCTAAAAGAAAAGGTGAATTTACCGCATTAAATACCGAATTGATCGGACTTAGTATCGACAGTATTCATGCACACCTCGGCTGGGTAAACAATGTAAAGGAGAAAACCGGTGTATATTTTGATTTCCCGATCATAGCCGATATCGATATGAAAGTTTCAAAACTATACGGGATGTTACAACCCAACGAAAGTGAGACTGCAGCGGTAAGAGCCGTATTCTTTATCGATCCCAACAAGAAAATCCGTTTGGTTATGTATTATCCACTTAATGTGGGACGGAATATGAATGAGATTCTGAGGGCTCTGGAAGCACTGCAAACTTCTGATAAATATCAGGTGGCCATGCCTCTCGACTGGAAAAAAGGAGATAAGGTAATTGTTCCGCCTCCAACCAACCTCGAAGAAATGAATCAAAGGCTGAATGATGATACTTGTGAGAGAACCGACTTTTACCTTTGTAAAAAAGAATTATAAGTACCATAAATAAAAACTATATCACAATAAATATTAGGAATACCTTTTAACAAGCAAAATCTTTTATTTATTAGTAAATTTGTATTCAGTTAATAACCTTTAAAAATTAAAAAAAATGGCCGTATTAGTAGGTAAAAAAGCACCGAGTTTCACTGCACAGGCAGTAGTAGATGGTGGAAAAATTGTAGAAGAGTTTTCATTAGATCAATATTTAGGAAAGAAACATGTAGTATTTTTCTTTTATCCGAAGGACTTTACTTTTGTTTGTCCGACAGAATTACACGCTTTTCAGGAGAAATTGGCAGAGTTTGAAAAAAGAAATACTGCTGTAGTAGCCTGTTCAACAGATACCGAGCAATCTCACTGGGGATGGTTACAGGTAAGTAAAGCACAGGGAGGAATCAAGGGGGTAAAATACCCGATCGTTGCCGATACCAACAAAACCATCTCTAAGAATTATGATGTTCTTGCCGGTGACTTTTATTATGATGAAAATGACCAGCTTCAGGCTGAAGGAGAACTGATCGCTTACCGCGGATTGTTCCTGATCGATAAAGATGGTATTGTTCGTCACCAGCTGGTAAACGATCTTCCTTTGGGTAGAAACGTTGATGAAGCTCTGAGAATGGTAGACGCTTTACAATTCAATGAAGAGCATGGTGAGGCTTGTCCGGCCAACTGGAATTCTGATAAAGAAGGTCTCGAAGCTACGCACGAAGGTGTAGCCGACTATCTTGCAAAACACTAAAAAAGAAAATACTATGTTTTTTATAAAACATAATTTTTTCTTAAAAAGACTCTCATATTTTTATGAGAGTCTTTTATTTCGTAAATTTGAATCGATTAATCATTAACATTATAAAACTAAAATTATGACTAAAATAACCTTACAGGGAAACCCTATTAAAACTGTTGGAAAATTACCTAAAATTGGAAAAAAAGCACCAAAATTTAAATTGGTAGCAACTGATCTTTCCGTAAAGAAATTAAAAGATTTTAAAGGAAAAAAGATCTTATTGAATATCACTCCAAGTCTTGATACAGGTGTTTGTGCAGCTTCATTAAGAAAATTCAATGAAGAAGGTGCTAAACTTGAAAACACTGTAGTGATCAATGTTTCTAAAGACCTTCCGTTTGCTCAGGCACGTTTTTGCGGAGCTGAAGGAATTGAAAATGCGATCACTTTAAGTGAATTCAAAGGAAATAAATTCGGTAAAAAATATGGTGTAACGATCAAAACCGGTCCGATGAAAGGTTTATTCTCAAGAGCGGTTGTTGTTATAGATGAAAATGGAGATGTAATTTATACACAACAAGTTCCTGAAATTGTTGAAGAGCCAGATTATGAAGCTGCTTTAGCTGCTTTAAAATAAATTCTTAGCTTTTTTTATAAAATATTTATCAGGGTTTTATTAAATTGAGACCCTGATTTTTTTTTAATACCTGACCCATTGAAAGATCCAAACGACAACTATTTTAAAACCCGCATAAAGAGTCTTAAATACGCTCTTAGAGGAGCTTATTTACTGATCAAAACCGAGCCCAGTATTCAGGTTCAGTTTAGCATTGCAATCCTTATGACCCTTATTGGTTTCTTTTTTCATTTATCTGCAACAGAATGGATGCTCCAGTTATTAGCAATCGGTCTTATACTGGTCGCCGAATCCATAAATACCGGAATTGAAAAACTTTCTGATTTTGTCCATCCCAATTATCACAAAGATATTGGCTTTATTAAGGATATTTCAGCAGGAGCTTCTGCTTTTGCCGCGATCATTGCAATTATCATAGGATTGATTATTTATCTTCCGAAGATTTTTTAATAAACTGCTAATATTTTTCAAATTAAAGAACTTGTTTATCGGAAAAATAATCCCTAAAATATATGGTCTACCTATCATAAATGGGATGTTTTATTACTCGAATATAAACCACCTCCCCCTACGGGGACTCCTCCTTTTCAAAGGAGGAGAACTTCGGACGGTTTATGTACCGAAGATTATATACCCATTTACCCCATCAAGAGGTAAAGCTTCCTCAACTTCCTCTCTTGAGTTCGCCTTGCTGCAAAGCAGGAGGGGCTTTAACAATCCATCTTTTCAAAACAAACCTCACCCCTTCTTCACTTCCTTCAGCATCGGGACAAATCTGAAATCACCGTATTCATGTTTTTCAA
>QNYL01000062.1 GCA_003973375.1 Flavobacteriia bacterium | reverse complement strand
CATTTCTGGTTACCGATCTGATTTCGGAGATCTATGGCAAGAGAAAAGCCAATAAAGTTGTAACTGCAGGAATATTTGCATCTGTTTTTGCACTGATCATCATACTTGTGGCTGATGCTGCACCTGCCACAGAATGGTCTCCGGTAAATAATGAATTGTACCACAAGGTTTTTGGATTTTCGGCAATTGCAGTCTTTTCATCGATGATCGCTTATTTGATCGCTCAGTTTGTCGATATCCGTATTTACCATTTTTGGAAGATATTTACCAAAGGAAAGCATTTATGGTTACGAAATAATTTTTCAACGATCTCATCCCAGTTTTTAGATACGTTTACGGTATTGTTATTGCTTTGTTCTTTCGAAGTAATTGAATGGGATCTGTTTGGTAAACTGCTTCTTAACGGATTTATCTTTAAACTTATAATTGCCTTGCTGGATACCCCTGTTTTATACCTGGCGGTTTACTTTTTCAGAAAGAGATTCAATCTGAAGCCAGGAGAAGAAATTGAATTGATTACCTGAAACCCTAAATAATTTGTTTAACTCCCTAAACAATTCAAATGAAAATAAAAGAAAAGAGTATTAATGAATTTGGAAAAAAAGTTTCAAGAAAGCTTAAAAAAAAAGTTATTAGCAATAAACGGGATTTTGATATCTTGGATTGTATCCCCTTAATTCGAGGAAAACAATGTATGTATATTGTAGACTGGACCCAGTATAAAATGACTTATATAAGAGGTCTTGAAAATATGCTTGGTTATGATAAGGAAGAGTTTGATATTGATCATGCCTTTAGTTGCATTCACCCCGAAGATGTTAAAATTGTTTACAGAATTGTAAAAGGAACTCTTAAAAATGCATTAAAGATTGGGTTTAAAGAAGATAACAATTATGCTTTAGTTACTTACAGAGTCAGAAAAAAAGATGGCTCTTATATCAATATTTTAAGAAAAACAAGCCCTTGGGAACTTGATGATAACGGATTTCTTTTGAGTAGTTTAAGTACCATTACAGATATATCTTTTATAAGCAACAATAACAAAGTAGAGTGGGATATCTATGCAAACGGGCTGGATAATGAGGTTTTTAAGAAGAATATTTTTAAAGAATTTATCGATTTCTTTACTGAAAGAGAACTTGAAATTATACATTGTATGTCCAGGCATTGCACGAGTACAGATATAGCTAATGAGCTGTTTATCAGTTTGCATACGGTTAAGACCCACCGAAAGAATATTTTTAAAAAAGCCAATTGTCACAACAGAAGAGAGTTGATGAACTTTTGTGAAAAGAACGGAATACTTTAAAATACCAAATTACTTTGAAAACCATTATAGACAAGTACTAATAGTCTCAATTATAAATATACCCCTGCGGGGGTATTGCATAAAACAAACATTAAGTATAGGTTTGTAATATCAATTATTACCAATATGTATTTCATAATGAAATAATTAAAGTTTGATGTTTAATTTATTTTAAGAATTTATAAAATTCATAGTTCCCCTCATCTAAGTAAATTAATTTTTGAAAAATAGACTAATAAAGTTTAATTCTCATCATGATTTGCATAAGGTAAATCTTTAAGTGAAGATTTTCTTAAGGAAAAAACAAAAAACCTGCTGATTGTTAGTTTCAGCAGGTTTTTATTTTTATAATCTTTTCTGTGAAATTAGTTCAATTTTTCTTTTATGATCTTTTTCATATCAGCTTGACGGTCAATAGCCAGTTGTGAAAAAGTAAATAAACTCATACAACGATCGAGATTTTGCATTTCATAACTTACCTTATAATAGCGATTGTTCTCCAGAAAATCGGTTAAGGCCCTTATCCCGTGTAAAAACGGCATTAAAGCGGCTCCTAACGACATTTGTTCTTTTTCCTCATCGCTAAAGATCTCTTTATTTAATTGCAGGCCTTCTATAAAAGCTTCAAACAACTCCATTCTGAAATTAATCTTGCTCAGGTCGATCTCATCTTCAGGTGCCGTATTGGCAATAGTTCTTACCGCATCTCCGAAATCATACAAAAAGGTTCCGGGCATGATCGTATCCAGATCGATCAAACATAAGGATTTTTTATCAGAAGAAAACAAAATATTATTCAGTTTTGTATCATTGTGGCAAACCCTTACCGGCAATTCATCAAAAGTAATGTTAAGCAGCAGATCAATATTTTTATCTACAAACGCAATTGCTTTTTCAGCCTGTTCGAGTTTCTCCTTGTCGGCATTCTTTCTCGCTTCCTTAAACTGATCATATCTCAGATTCAGATCATGAAATCTGATCAAAGTCTCTTTTACCTGCCCAGCATCAAAATCTTTTAACAACTTATGAAACAAACCAATTATTCTTCCTGCTTCTTTGGCGATCTCCGGATCGGTAGTGGTATTATACACCGTGCTTCCCTTAATAAAGGTCATCACACGCCAAACATTACTGGTATCCGTTTTTAAATAAGGCTTATCTTCCCGGGTTTTGATCAGTTCGATCTTTTTATAACCGGGTGCATCCAGTACGGGAAGTATCAACTCAATATTATGGATCAGGTCGTGGAACCGTGTAAATATTTTGGTGTTGATCCTTTGAAGGATGTATTTGGGTTCTTCTTTATCCGATACAAGATAAGTGTCGTTGATCAGTCCATTGGATATGGTTTCAAACGAAAAATCATGATCAGGAACCTGAAAATTCTTTAAAATATTTTTTAGCTTTTCCATAAGGGTGAAGGATATTCTTTTTTTTCTGTCAGTTTTCTTAAAGTTTCTACAGCATTCGATTTATCCTGGGCATAGGTTACTCCAAACCATGAAGAAACCGTAGGAGTAGCATTAACTTTGATCTCTCCAGCCTTGATCAGGTCCTGAATAACAATAGGAATATAGATCTCCTGTTTATCACCAAAACCTTCTTTCAGATATTCTACAAACTGTTTTTCGATCTCACCAAAGATTTTGGGTTTGCATATCCAGAAATTCATTGAGACCCGCTCATCTCCTGTAAAGGTATCTCCGGTTTCATGATCGATCACTCCCGAACCTTTACGCTCAAGTTCTTTGTATTCGTGTATCTTAACCAGTTCATCCCCTTCAAAAACACAAACTCCTCTGGAAACCGTTCCGTAATCCGAAAGGGTTTTATCAAGCTTATAGGGTACAACGCCCATCACTTCTTCTTCAGGATGTTCATCCATAAATTCAGAAGCGTATTTAAAGGCATCTCTTCCATAAAAATCATCTGCATTGATTACTGCAAAACTATTGTTGATCAGATCTTTTGTTACCCAAACGGCATGTGCAGTTCCCCAGGGTTTCTTTCTGTCTTTATTTACTTCAATGCCTTCAGGAACATCACTAATCCTTTGAGCGATCACATCGAGCTTCACTTCTTCAGGAAGACGCTTTCTTAAATAAGTGTTCAATTCATCAACATAATTCTCTTTGGTAACCATTACAATGTGGTTGAAACCAGATTTTATGGCATCGTAGAGGCTAAATTCAAGCAGGTATTCGTTTTCAGGTCCCAGTTCGTCAAATTGTTTTAGCGAACCGTATCTGCTGCCATTTCCGGCAGCCATGATCAATAAAGTTTTATCCATTTTTTTATGATTTTAATAGGTATCTTTCATCCAATTATAAGGTTTTCGTTTTATCCAGTTTCCTCTTGTAAAATCGGGAAAATCCTGAGGCTCACCATTGTTTGCAATAGAATCTTCCGATAAAGGTGTAATTGCACTCCAGGCGGCTGCATCATAAGCATCCAGTGGTGGTGCTATATTTTGTTTGGCTGATTCAACAAAAGCATTGAGCACAAAGAAGTCCATTCCTCCGTGTCCTGCTCCGGTTGCAAGTTTGCCAAATCTTTT
>QNYL01000201.1 GCA_003973375.1 Flavobacteriia bacterium | reverse complement strand
AAAAATGATGGATATATCTAGTCAGAATATCTCCGCCAAAAAGGGTAAGCACCCATGAAAAAGACTCTGTAAACCAGAAATCAGAAGTTTGCGACATCAGTGCAAATCCGGTAGCAGCCTGTAAAAAGAACAAGACTGTCATCAGAAAATAAGAGAAAGCAGCCAGGTAGTTGTGACCGATACTGATATCTGAAAGTTTATGGTCTTTATCAGGCATAAGGAAAATATCCACTTTGATCACATGCCATATATTACTAAGTCCTTTTTTGCTAAACGGAATAAAATTCCTCCAGTTAGCAAACCGGTTTCCAACAAATGCCCAATAAATCCTAAAGATCACTACTGCCACAAGAATAAAAGCCGTAATCATATGTATTGCCCTTACATATCCGAACCAATACGAATTTACAGCTTCCACATTTTGATTGATCGCTGGCGGATCTGCAATAATAAAACCTGTAATAATCAGGATTATGGTAGAAAATGCTGTAGTCCAGTGAAAAAATCTCACTACCAGACTCCAAACATAAACCCGCTTATAATTATACGTTAATGTTGTCATTTTCAATTATTTTAATGTTTTAAAATCAAATACTACACGCACCACCTACCTGGATCTGGCTTACATTTTTACCGTGCTCATCATATAAATGAACAGCACAGGCCAAACATGGATCAAAAGAGTGAATGGTTCTGAGGATCTCAACAGGATTCTTCGGATCAGCAATAGGCGTACCGATCAAAGCCGACTCATAAGCCGACATTTGTCCTTTTGGATCACGCGGACCGGCATTCCAGGTGGTTGGAACCACCATCTGATAAGCCTCTGTTTTTCTGTCTTTTATTGTGATCCAGTGTGCCAGACCACCTCTAGGCGCTTCCATATAGCCAACACCTTTTGCCTCTGCAGGCCAAGTGGTTGGATCCCATTTTTCTGTATTGGCCATTCGGGTGTCTCCTCCTTTTATATTGTTGAGCAACTGATCAAAGAATTCCAGACCCCAATCGGCCAGCAACTTGGTTTCAAGCCCTCTGGCAGCCGTTCTTCCTAAAGTAGAAAGTAAAGCACTTACCGGAACATCCAGTTTATGCAAAGCATAATCAACTACTTCCTTATATTCAGGAATTCCTTTTACATAACCCACAAGCATTCTGGATAACGGCCCAACTTCCATCGGTTTACCCTGCCATCTTGGAGTTTTGATAAAACTGTATTCTTTTTCCACGTCGAGATATTCGAACGGTGGTTTCGGACCTGTATAATTGATATTGGTTTCTCCTTCCCATGGATGCAGACCTTTGTCTTTACCTGCAGTATAATCATACCAGGATTTATTTACAAATTCCTGAATTTCACTGGTATTCTCCAGATCAACAGGATGTACTTTGGTTAGATCTCCGTTGAGGATCACTCCCTGAGGCCATTTATAAGTCTCTTTATTTCGGTACTGTCCTGTTGGCAGATCTCCATAAGACAAGTAGTTATTGAATTGATTGCCACCAATAGCGCCCCAGTCTTTGTAGAATGACGCAATGGCCAGAAGATCCGGAACATAAACTTCATTTATAAATTTATGAGCATCCTTTAATAATTTACTGATATAGGCCAGTCTTTCAATGTTTAATCCTCCGGCATCTCCCAGATTGATCGGAGAAGCCATACCTCCTACCAGGAAGTGTGGATGAGGATTCTTACCTCCCAATATCGTATGTACCTTTACAATCTCTTTTTGCCATTCCAAAGCTTCCAGATAATGGGCTACCGCCAGTAAATTCACCTCAGCAGGCAATTTCATAGCCGGATGTCCCCAGTAACCTTTGGCAAAGATTCCCAGTTGTCCGCTGTCAACAAACTTTTTAATCCTTGCTTTAACATCGGAAAAATATCCCGGAGAACTGTTATGCCATTTTGATATGCTCTGTGCCAGCTCGGAAGTCGCTTTCGGATCTGCATTTAAAACTTGGGTAATATCCACCCAGTCTAAAGCGTGCAAATGATAAAAATGCACCACATGATCCTGCATAGCATGCGATATGGTTACAATGTTACGGGCCAACTCGGCATTGGGAGGAATTACGATTCCCAAAGCATCTTCTACAGAACGGATGGAAGCAATGGCATGCACCGTTGTACAAACACCACAGGTTCTTTGAACGAAAGCCCATACATCCCTCGGGTCTCTTCCTTCAACAATTTTTTCCATTCCTCTTACCATGGTTGAGGAACAGTATGCATTTACTACTTTACCATCTTTAATTTCAGCCTCAACACGTAAATGCCCTTCTATTCTGGTTATCGGATCTATTACAATTCTATTTGCCATAATATTTTATTGTTTTCACCTGGCTTTGCAGGTCTGTTTTTTTATATTTTATTCTTTTATATGATCTTGATTTTCCTCGGCCATCTTATGAGCCTCTTTCATCTCTTTCTTTTTGGCTATATTGGTAAGTAATGCGTGTCCGGCCACACCGGCAGCAGTTACTCCTAAAACGATTTTACCAATATTATCGGCTGTAGCTTCAATACCCATACCCGGAATATTTGTTAACCTTTCGGTAAACGGACCATTATCCCAGAAATTATCTTCACTGCAACCAATGCAGGGATAACCCGATTTGATCGGGAAACTCACACCATTATTCCATCCTGTTGTACCGCATGCATTATAGGTAACCGGACCACGGCATCCCAGTTCATATAAACAATATCCTTTTTTAGCTTCTTCACTGTCAAAACTCTCAGCAAACAACCCGGCATCAAAATTAGGTCTTCTGTAACAGCTGTCGTGCACTCTTTTTCCGTAGAATTGTTTTGGTCTTCCCATTGAATCCAGCTCGGGCAGCGTTCCAAATGTAGCATAATGAACTACTACCCCTGTCATCACTTCAGAGATCGGCGGACATCCCGGAACCTTGACTATAGGTTTATCTTTAATAATGGCATCAACAGGAACTGAACCTGTAGGATTTGGGGATGCAGCCTGAACGCCTCCCCAGGCAGAACAACTACCAAAAGTAATAATGGCAGCAGCACCGGCAGCAGATTCTTTAAGAATTTCTATTGCTGATCTACCGGCTACGGTACAATAGCCCTTATTTTTGGTAGGAATAGCACCTTCAACAACAAGAATATATTTACCGTAATTCTCTTTCATAGATTCCTGTTTGGCCTCTTCAGCATTATGGCCTGCAGCAGCCATTAAGGTATCTGTGTAATCCAAAGAGATATTATCGAGGATCAGATCGGCAAGTAAGGGATGGTCAGATCTGATAAACGATTCGGAACAACCGGTACACTCTTGAAAATGTTCCCAGATCACAGGAATTCTTCTTTTTGTTTCCAAAGCTTTTACCACCTGTGAAACCATTGAAGATTCATACCCCATAAAAGCTGTTATCATGGTAGCGAATTTCATAAAATCTCTTCGCGAATAGCCCTTTTTAATCACACTTTCGTAATAGGTGTCTTCTTTTTTTGATGCTTTTTTCATGATGCCATGTTTTTTTACATATATTATTAGTATTCAAACATCTAATTTATATTTTATCATTATTTGATTACATGACAAATATCATATTTTATTCTATTTAGAATTATTAAAAATTAAACTAATAAAAGGATTTGTATTATTATTTTATTGATTTTATGTTACTTGTGTAACTTTAAACACCTGAGTGCAAGCAGAATTAAACTCAAAAAGAAATATCAATTTTTAACCATTATCATTTTATCAGGAATATCTATACATTTGTTAGAAATTTACAAAAAGATCTGACATGCACGAATTATCCATTGCGATGGGGATTGTAAAAATTGCTGAAACGGAAGCCAAAAAGGCCAACGCTACTTCTATTGATTCTATCGAACTGGAAATC
>QNYL01000054.1 GCA_003973375.1 Flavobacteriia bacterium | reverse complement strand
ATACCCTTTGGAGATAGATTTATAAAACTATCCTTAGTAGCAGTTGCAACAAAAAATATCTTTTGATTGTTAATAAACTTTGCTATCTCACTATTTATCTCTTGTAGTTGTGTTCCCATCTATTTCTCCTTTTTTTCTTCCTCTTTTTTATCTTGAGAATCAACTTCTTGATTTACAGAAAGTTTTTCTGTATCTTTATTGTCAGTCTTTTCTGTTTTGTTTTCCGCCTTCTCTTCTCCAACAACCACTACTGAATTATTTTCTTCAACGCTCTCATCTTTAGAATTATCCACTTTGGCCACATCAACTTTCACACTATCATCCGATCCTGTTGCCGGCACCACTGTTCGCTTGGAATATGAATATATTCCCGCAGCAATAGTAGCCACAATCAAAATTGACAATATAATGCGAATATTATCTTGTAACCAATTCTTAAACTTCCCTCCGTTACCTAAATCCTCTTGGATTTCTGATTTTTCTTCTTCCATACTTTTCACCTCTCTTTCTAGAAATTAAATTTGCCTCTAAATAAGATTTTAAAGGAAATTTGATGAATTTTTACTACAACGCCGTTAAAAATTTTTTAGCAATGCTGTAGTATTGAAAATTTTAACAAGTTGTAGTGAAAATTGGCAAATTCTTGTCAGTCGGTTAGACTGGTAACTAAAAGCTTATTTAGAGGCAAATTTATTATTTGATTATTAATGTCCATCCAGAATATCTAATTTTTCGATATTCTTGATTAAATTCATTCTAGCAAATTTAATATATATGTCAAATTAACAGTGAGGCAAGACCTCACTGTTAATTGAATTGCTTATACCATTTCCTCGTATATAAAAAACAACCCCCGAAGGGGCTGTTCATTGTCTAAAAAGATTAGGCTCGGCTTACTTTCACTGCATTCAATCCTTTAGGACCTTCAGCAATTTCAAATGTTACCTCATCACCTTCTTGTAGATCATTGTATTCTACATCTACTAGCTCAGTGGCATGAAAGAATATATCTTTATCTTCACCTTCTATAGATATAAAACCAAATCCTCTATCTGTAAGACGAGAAATTTTTCCTGTTTTCATTTAACGGAATTGTTTTACTTTTATTATTAAACTTATCCCTAAATAAGATTTCAAAGGAAATTTGATGAATTTTTACTACAACGCCGTTAAAAATTTTTTAGAAATGCCTTAGCATTGGTAAAAAATTTTTAACAAGTTGTAGTGAAAATTGGTAAATTCTTGTCAGCCGATTAGGCTGGTAACTGAAAGCTTATTTAGGGACAAGTTTATTGTTAGCATTTATTATTTTAATGTATTGATTCGGTCTGTTCCCTAGTTGTATTTTAAATATAGGAGAAAGTTTTTCGGAGTACAATTTGTCTAGTCGTAGAGGATAGGAGTTATCGCTAGATAATCTTTGTCGAATAAGGCGAGTGATTCTATGTTTGTGTCCACTGGATATTACATAATAATTGTAGTTGGGACCATCCTTTATAAAACCCTTCAACCCTGTAACGTTAGTACATTTACCAATAAATAAAGTGCAAACTATTTTTCTATCGGACCAAACGTTTAAATTTTTAGCATTTGGTAAGTTGTTTAAATATTGAGCGGTCTCATATATGCCATCACCCATATCTTTCAAATTAATAATATTTTTGCGTGGCAGTAGGGGGCTGTTATAGCTAAAATAATGGGGACGTAAAGAATAAAGAGTGGTGAGTGAAGATATAATAATGAGAAATGTGATTATATGAAATATAGTATTTTTTTTAAACAATAATATAATTTGATACCAGCCATAGGCTGCAATTATAAATATTAAAGGATAAAGAATAATTTGATAACGAACGATTGGCACAGTGTTGCTAAAAATTGAAGCTAAATAAAAAATTATTATAAATAAAAATAACTGCCAAATGAATGGAAAGTAAGAACTTTTAAACGGGAATGATTTTCTTTTGGGAAAACTGACAAAAATCACACCGATTAAAGCAAGAGGTGAAATTCCAAAAATTAAAATATAAAAACTCACAATGAAGGCTTGGGCATTGATATAAAAACCCATGTCACGTATAGATGTTTTAGGCGAAGAAATAAAATTTTCAAAAATAATTGGAGCTTGGGCGAAATATACATTGTAGAGAACAATCAATATGGTAATAAAAACCATTGTAGGTATTAAGGTAATTATAGGAGTTTTTAATTTTCGGAGCAATTGAGTCAACCAGGTTGCAATAGATGATCTATAAAAAAAGTAATCTACAGCTAGAAAACCAATGAATGTGACAAAATATTTCCAAATGGGTTCAAAGGGTTGACTCCAAATTGTTCCCAATAATAATCGTTCTGGTTTTACCCAGGCTCCAGGAAAAAATATATAGAAAATTAAAAAAGATATCAATGTAATAATGGCCAAGGAAGATAAACTTTCTCGTATATTTTTTCTTAAGGTTTCTTTGGTAATATTTTTATAGAAAAGGTTTTGGATAAAAACACTTAGGAAAAAAAAGATAAACAAGAGATTGGCAATATATTTTGTTAATATTCCCCAGCCGAGTAGAATTCCAGTTAGATAGAGCCATTGTATTTTTTTTGTTTTTTGATAGCTGAAGAACGAAAGAAGGACAAGTGGAATAATGGACCAGCTTAAAGAATCTGGATTTACCAAGCGACTAACGCCAAGTAAAATTGGAGATAATCCGATAAAAATAACAGAAAGAATTCCTACTTTGGGATTAATGATAGTACTAACAGTTTTGTAAAAAAGCAGAAGAATTATGGAACTAAAAATAACGAGGGGTAAGCGCATAATGAAAAGCATGTGCATTAAATCTTGTAGGCTTGGATTATTCTCTCTTTTAAAATCTGAAGGAGTAGTAAAAAGTAAAGATGGGCCAGAGATAAAAGCCAGACTTATTCCTGGTTTATCGCTGGGACGAGTATTGTACCAATCTTTTTCAAGTATGTTCACCCAATATTTTTCAATTCGTTTTGTGTCATTGTAGGTCCAAAGTCGTTCGTCAACGTAGGCTGATTTATCAAGATGATACAATCCGAATAGAAAATGCATACCAACAACAAGACTTAGAATAAAAAGTGCAAGAGGACGATTTTTGTTTGTATTTTTTTTGGAAGTGGAGTTTTTTCTTTTTGTGATATTTTTACTAGAAAGATTTTTGGATTGTTTTTTATATCTTAATGAATAAATATAAATTAAATAAAAACCAAGTGTTAACCAGTATAAATTAACAAAAGTGGTAAAAAATGAATTTAAAATATGCACTCGAAAGGCGTTGGTGACGGTGATCGTTATCATTAAAATAATTTCTGCAGGCAAGGTGTGTAATAGAATTTTTGGTGTATCATTGCGAAAATCAAATAATATTTTTAAAAATGATACTAAAAATAGTCCATAAAAAATTTGGACAGGAATAATGTTTAGATGCCAATTAATGAGAAGGGGGATTTTGTGAGTGGTGATACCGCAGGCGCTTAAAAAAAGAATAATTGCTGGGCCATATTTTAAAATAAAAGATTTTTTGAGCATGGGAAAATTTAAAACATTTATTTTTGAAAATTTATTTTTGAAATTAATCTAAAAGGTGAGTGTGTGTATTTATTATAATATAAGTAGGTGGTTAAAGCAATTTTAAAAAATCATTGATTTGCCAGAAAATCAAGAGTATACTAGGAGTGTAAATTTTAATCGTAAAAATATGGCGCAAACTAAATTAAATAATGATAAAGCAAAAAGCTTTGATAAGTTTACTAATCAATATTCGCTTTCCAAAACTTTACGATTTGAGTTAAAGTCAGTGGGAGAAACTCAGCGATTACTTGAGGAAAATGATGTTTTTCAAATGGATGAAAACATTAAGAAAAAA